>CAZMLS010000008.1:0-27791 GCA_964567215.1 uncultured Atribacterota bacterium
ATTTTTCCAGGTTTTTAATTTCATATTTCTTTTCTCTTAATTTATACCCATACCAGTCTTCATCAAAAGAAGTATCACCTTCCCAGGAAAAAGCAAAGGGAAATCGATTATACACTGCCCAGGAAGCCTTAGAAAAAGCATAATCTAACTGGGTATATCCTTCTATATGTTTTTTTATATTTTTTAACATATCGCCAGAAAAATTATTTTGATATGTCCTTAAGGTTTTATCCCATAGATATCTACAAAACATTTCATTTTTCTGTTCAAATCTCTGATACACATTCTCATCAATTGCATAATAATTTTTTTCCATATACTACTAATTCTTTTCCCTTCTATTCAATTCAATCATTAAAACCAAAAAAACTCCATTTATTGTTTTTATACCCATTCAGAGAAAAAGTCTTTAAGATGTTTGTTTTGATTAAGTTGTACCAAGCAATATTCTTTTTCTGCTCTATATGATAATAAACTATAAGAAGCAGTATCTAAATGCACTTTCCAAAAATAAGGTGGGGGAATGTTTAAGCATGCGGCGATAAGAGGTTTAAGAACTGCTCTATGTGAAACAACTACAAATGTTTTACCTTTATTTTCCAGCACTAATTTATCAAGACATTCTTTTGCTCTCTTTTGAACATTATAAAGGGTTTCCATCCCATCAATTTTAAGCACTTCCGGATTATTTTTCCAAAGCTCCCATTCCTCCGGATATTGTTCGGCAATCTTATCTTTTTTTAATCCTTCCCAATTTCCCAATTCTATATTATGAAATCCCTTCTCAATTTTTATCTTTACACCGCATTTTTTCCCAATTGCTTCCGCAGTCTGCCGGGCACGTTTAAGAGGGCTGGAATATATATTATTTATAGAAAATTTTTTTAGTTCCTGACTTAAATCCTGAGCTTGGACGAGTCCTCTTTGATTTAAGGGAAAATCTGTTCTTCCTCTAAATAACCCTTCGATATTTCCTTCGCACTCTCCATGCCTTACAAATATAATAAGTGTACCTACAAAGTTTTTATACACAATTTCCTCCACTTCTTTTTAAAAAAATAATCATTAATGCTTTTTTATAGTTTTCCCTTCCACTCTTTAAAGAATTCCTTCAAATATAAATTCAAAAAACGGTGTCTTTTTTTGGCTATTTTTCTACCTAATTTAGTATACATCATGCATTTAAGCTTTAACAATTTCTCATAAAAATGATTAATGGAAGGCGCTCTTGTCGTTTTATATTCTTCCTGAGTGATATTCTTATTTAGTTTAATTTCCGGATTATAGATCTGTCTTCTATAAAATCCTCCATAAGTGAAGGTTCTGGCTATCCCTATTGCTCCTATTGCATCAAGACGGTCAGCGTCACATACCGCCATAAATTCTTTACTCAGTACTTGTACAGATTTCTTATTTTTCCGATTTATAGATTCCGGTAAAGTATTTTTAAAAGATATTTTAGAAATTATTTCTAAAATTCTTTCCATTAAAACTTCTGAAATTTTAAGTGAAGAAAGCCACTTTTTTACAAACAATAATCCGGCGCTTTCATCTCCTCTAAAAAATTTATAATCACCTACATCGTGTAGAAGTGCAACAATATCTACTATAAATAAATCTGCATCTTCATCAAGAGCAATCTTTTTTGCCAAAATTCTTACCCGATGCGTATGCCACCAATCATGCCCTGTGCTTTCCTTTTGAAAGATCTTTTGTACAAAATCTTCTGTTTTTTTTATAATTTCTTCTTTATTCATAATCTTCTCATTCAATAATTATTGACTTAATTGAATTGTATTACTTTCGAATAGTATTTACAAATTAGTGCAAAATAAATTGGTCAATTATATAATCATTTCTAATATAATATTAATAATAAAAATATCCAAAACAAGAAGGTAAACAGTTTACATCACCAAAGATGAATGTATTGCCAGTTACAAATACAGTGTACTGCAGCATACACAAAAACACAAGAACCTCTAACGACCCTAAAGAACAAGAAATAAATATAAATAATTTTTTTATGATCGGTCAAAAAACATTTTTTATTTTTTTTATTGTTGCCTTAATTATGCAATTTCTTTTCCAAGTTAATATAAATATAGAAATCTACTTGTTGCTTTTAGGTTGGCTGATATATAGTTATGTTTCCCAGAGTATTGTAAAAAAAAGAAAAATAGAATTTGAATTAATGAAAAAAATAGAATTTATCAATTATATCTTATGTTTAGTATTTATAACTGCAATTTTTTATTATAGTGGAAATATTTTATGGATTGGACCTATTTTTTTCATTTTTATTATTCTTTATGCAAGCATTTTAATCCCTCCCATTGAAGGCATGATAATTACCTTTCTTTCATTTGCTTTTTCTACTTTGATTATATCGCTTGAATATTTAGGCTACATCTCCCCATCAAGGATTCTTCGAATCATCTTCATATCTTTATAAAGATAGCCAATATATCTATTCAACAATAATCATGTTAGGAATTCAATATTTTTTAATCTTTACCGCAGGGATAAATTTTGCAAAAAAAATAAAGCAAAAAAATAATGAATTATCCACTGTTAAAATGGAACTTGAAAAGTGGAACACTAATTTAGAAGAAAAAGTGAAATCAAGAACTCAGGAATTACAAAAGTCTAAAGACCAATTAAGCACACTTTATCACATATCTCAGACCATTAGTTCAACATTAAAACTTGAAGACATACTGCAAACCATACTGGATTTCTCAATCAAAATTAGCAAGGCGAATAGAGGTTCAATTATGCTTTTAGACACTGAAAAGCGTATGTTTTTTCATTAAAATCCCTTTTAATAAAAATGAAAAAGATATTGATAAAATCAGTTTCGAAGAAAATAAAAACACAATTGGATGGGTCGTTAAAAATAAAAAACCCTTATACATTGAAGATTTGGAAAATGACAAACAATTTTCAAAAATAAAAATAATTCGTCGTAAAATAAAGCAGCTACTGATTATTCCAATCATTATTGAGGATAAAGTGAAAGGGGTGATCAATTTAGAAAATACAGATACAAACACCGAAATCATCAATCTTCTCAAATCATTTTCTGAAGGCGCCGCGGTTGCGATTAACAATGCTCAATTATATCAAAAAATTCAAGATAGTTATTTTGAAATAATAAAAGCCTTAGCCCAGGCAATAGAAGCAAAAGATCCCTATATCCATGGTCATTTAATGAGGATGATGAAATATGCAGGCTTAATTGCTCAAAAATTAGATTTACCTGAAGAAGAAAGGGAATCTTTGAAGTTTGCCGCGATCTTACATGATATTGGAAAGATTGGTATAAGCGAAATTATTTTAAATAGTAAAGATAAGTTAACCAGTAAACAATATGACGAAATAAAACAACATCCAATTATTGGACAAAATATTATTCAACCAATAGAACTATTAAAACCAATTCAATCTCTAATCAGACATCATCACGAATGGTTTAACGGTAATGGTTATCCTGATGGTTTATCCAAGGAAAATATTCCTTTTAGTGCCCGTATTTTAGCAATTGCTGATGCTTATGATGCAATGAAATCTGATCGATCTTATCGTAAGAGTCTTTCAGAAGAAAGAGCTATTCAAGAGCTGAAAAATGGATGTGATAGTCAATTTGACCCGGATTTAGTAAAAATATTTTTAGAAATATTAAAAGAACAAATAATATAAATATTGATTTTTTTTCAAATTAATTTGTCTAAAGAAGAGCGGTGCTAAAGTATCTTTCCGCTCTATCCGGAAGTATGGTTACCACTCGATTTTTCCCATTATCTACGTGAAGGGCAGCAAAGACGTTTGCTCCCGAAGAAGTACCCACCAACAAACCTTCTTTTTGAGAAAGTTTACGTGTAGTCTCAATAGCCTCTTCATCAGTTATGGTAAAAACCATGTCTACCAGATTAATATCCAGGACATCGGGAACAAAACCATCACCGATTCCTTGAATTTGGTGCAACCCGGGTTCGCGATGTAATAATGCAGCAGAATTTTTTGGTTCAACTGCTACAATTTTAACCTTGGGATTTTTCTCTTTTAAAAATTTCCCAATTCCTTGAAGAGTTCCCCCACTTCCCACTCCTGCAATAAAAACATCCACCTTTCCTTTCATGTCTTTCCAAATAGTTGGTGCGATTTGTTGGTAATGTACTTCGGGATTATGAGGATTTACAAATTGGTCGGCAATGAAATAATTGTTTGGTTCGGAAGAAGTAATTTCCCGCATTTTTTTTATTGAACCCGGTAGACTTTTTTCGGCGGGAGTAAAAATTATTTTCCCTCCAAAAGCTTGAATTATTTTTTTTCTCTCCTCGCTCATATTTTCCGGCATAATGCATATTACATTATAACCTTTTTGCACTCCTACTAAAGCTAATCCAATACCGGTATTTCCCGAAGTGGCTTCTATAATCGTCATTCCAGGTTTAAGTTTATTCTCCTTTTCAGCCATTTCAATAATATGTTTGGCAACTCTATCTTTAATGCTTCCCCCTGGATTCAGAAATTCCGCTTTCACAAAAACATTCCCGGAAGATATTTTTTTCAGTTGAATCAATGGGACATTTCCAATTGTATCTAACACAGAATTTACTAACATAAAATTATTTCCCCCTAACCGATGATTAAATGTCAGAATATTTTTATTGTAAAAAAGAAATATAATAACAAATTTTCTAAATATTCTCTTAGCTAAGAATTTTAACAAAAATATTTAATTTATGCAATAAAAAAAGAGAGATTTAAATTGAGTCTCTCTTTTTTCTATATCTATATTATTCCTAAGTTATTTTAAAGGTAATTCCGGCTCCAAATTTTCTACTTTTTTTTCTTTAACATCATTCTCAAATTGAAGTGCGCTTTCCAGTTCCTGAATTCTCTTTTTTTGATTTAAAATCATTTTCATTTTCTTTATTTTTGACGGTACCGACACTAACAAGCTCATTAAAACTCCCAAAGCAATAGTTATTAACAGTACTAAAGCCAAAGAACTTTCGAATTTCCAGGTTAAAAAACTTACAGTGATTGGAATTGCATTTTGAAGAGCAAAAAATACCGCCAGTATGGCTATAACTATAGCCATAATCAACCATAATTGCATATAAATTCACTCCTTTCTTTTTAATAATAAATTAAATTTTATTATATTTATTTACGTGTTGTTTAAATAATTGAGTTATTTTATTTAATTTACTCAATAATATTCGACTATCCACCAGTACTGCTTATATTGTTGGCTATACTGCCGATTACACCCACTAAAAAAGCTATCGGGCATATAATTATTGCCAGCAAGAAGAATGCAACTTCGAGAACCTTTAACAAATTACTTAATATTACTATTTCTTTTGTTATACTACCTAAACCATAAAATAAATTATGTAAAAAAACAAAAATAAAAAATCCTGCTCCTGACACTCCGGTTAACAGGAGAAAATATTTAAGTTTTCTTTTTACTTTTTGTTGTAGAGCAAAAAAGATCAAACCTCCGCCTAATATAATTAGCAAGCCACCTGAAGTAATCATAAAAATACCACTTAAAAACTCTCTGAATATCGGTAGGAAAATAACACTTACTACTATTAAAAAAACCATTGTGAGCATCCAAAATATGATCAATAATCTATTCTTTTTTAATTGCTGATAATCGATCATTGTTTTGTTATCTCCCCAAAAAATTGGCTAGAAATTTTATTATAAAAACTTTACATCCATTTTTTCTTTTTAAATATAATTAACATTCCAACTCCGATAAGCAACATAACGGATAACACGGCGGGATATCCCCAAAACCATTTTATTTCCGGCATAAATTTGAAGTTCATTCCATAAATACCGGTTATAAAAGTTAAGGGAATAAATATAGTAGCTATAATTGTCAATACTTTCATGATCTCATTCATTCGATTGCTTGTACTCGAAAGATAAATGTCAAGAACACCAGCAATAATTTCTCTTAAACTTTCGACATTATCTATCACTTGAATAGTATGGCCATAAATATCTCTTAAGTAGGGTATGGTTGATTGACATATTAAATTTGATTCCTCAATCTGCATATTATTAATAACTTCTCTTAATGGCCATACTGATTTACGCAAAAAAGCTAAATCCCTTTTTAATTTATGTACCAATCTTAAGTTTACAGGATTTGGCCTACTAATCAGCTTATCCTCTAATTTCTCTATTTTTTCACCCATCTTTTCAATGGTTGTAAAATAGTTATCAACTACAGCATCAATTAGGCAATAAACAAGATAATCTGTCCCGGCTTTTCTTATATTCCCGATATTATTTCTAATTCTTTCTCTAATAGGATTAAAAACATCTCCCTCTTTTTCCTGGAATGAAATAACATAATTTTTTCCCAATATTACACTTACTTGTTCAATTTTTATCGTACTATTATCTTTATCGTAATACAACATTTTCAACACAATAAACAGGGAATCACCAAAATCCTTTATTTTAGGCCTCTGCCTGGTATCAATAATATCTTCTAAAATAAGTGGGTGTAAATCAAAATACTTTCCGATTTCTTTTATAATTTTGATATTTTTTACTGTATTAAGATCAATCCAAGTGACTGTTTTTGTGTTCTTGTAAGGAAATATTTCTTCTATAGATTTAGCTATTTCTTCATGTGCATTTTTCTTACCGTAATCAATAATGGTAATTTTTATATCTTCTTTACGGTTTCCCTTCTTTTCCTGCTGACTTCGTGAAGAGATCGCCTTTTTTGATATATTATTTTTCATGGATTTAAACATTTTTTTACCTCGATTTTTCATGTCTTTAAAAATGAAAGTATTTCCTTTTTTAAACAAATATTATATCTATAATACTCTCTATAACTTTATTATTCCTTCTTTTCTGTTTTAAAGCAATCTTTTTGAAAATTATTATTTTTCAGTTTCTCTGCCTATTAAATGTTAATCATGTTAATATTCTGCAATAGTAGAATATTTATTCAATTGCATGCTGCCATAGGTCACTTTTCACTGTATACAATGTAAAAAATTAAACATATGCTATTACTAGATAGCTTTTCTCAATTTTTATCATTTATTAGATTTTAAAAAAGGGAAATAAGAACCGGGGATTGGTAATAAAAGTTACTCTCGCTTTTATTGGGTATTTATTGAGCAATAATATTTATATCAGGTACAAAAAAATGCCGGTCATGACCTGACCGGCATTAAATTTAAAATATATCTCAACCTTTAATAGGTAACACTGCTTTGCAAGCAGCATTAACAATAGGATAGGATATTGGGGAAGAAGTAAGAGCAGGGTGAGTGCCCATCTGGAACATAACAATATCGTTTGCAGTCATATGGTGAAGTATGCATGCACTTAAAACATTTACCATTTCTCCGGTTGATTTTCCACCTGAAACAGAACCACCCAGTATTGTTCCAGTATCCTTGGCAAAAATCAATTTTACTTTCGTCATGGTTGAATTCGGCATTCCTCCGGGGTGTGTATCAGGTGCAGCAGCTTCTGCGACAATAATTTCCTTTTTATTTTCCCGGGCAACTCTTTCGGTAAGTCCCGCTACGCCAAATGCACGACCATTTATTACCGTTGCAAATACACTGATGACTCCGCAACTATGGTGAACCGGGGAGAATAGGTTTGCACCGGCAATCCGGGCTTCTGCTGTAGCAACCGAAGCCAACATAACTCCGGATGGCTTCCCATCAAAAAAGGATTCTTTGGTACAACAGTCCCCACAGGCAAAAATATTATAATCTGTATAGCTTCGCATATAACGGTCAACTTTTATTCCTTTTCTAAATCCTAATTCTAATCCGGCCTTTTCGGCAAGCTGACTATTCGGGACACATCCAATACCAAGTATAACAAGGTCGGCTTTTATTTCTTTTCCACTGGCTAATTTTACGAATTCAACCTTATCGCCGCCATCAATCGATACAACTTTTTCACCAGTCATTACTTTTACACCAGTTTCTTCCAATTTTTCTCTGGCTTCTTGACAATACTCATCATCCAGCGCTAATTTTAAGCATTGATCCAGCATTTCTACAACTGTTATATTAACATCTCTATTTTTGCGACATTCATCAGCAAATTCCACACCGATAAATCCGCCACCAATAATAACGATATCTTTTGCTTCATCGACTTTTGCAAGCATATCTTTTAGATAATTGAATTCTTTTTTTACTGCAAAAACATTTTCTTTGTTTACTCCCGGTATCGGTGGAACTAAAGGTAGAGAACCTGTTGCGAAAACTAATTTTTCATACTGGATAGGTTCATGGTCTTTTAGAATAACAACTTTTTTCTCTCGATCCAGATCAATAGCTTCATCGGTAATCAGTTCAATTCCATTTTTTTCCAGTAATCCATCTGGAACAACGTTATTTTCCGGTCCACCGACAGTCCCAAAAATGTATGGAATTCCACAGGGAATAAGAATAGTACCCTCTTTTCTGATTAATACAACTTTTTTTTCTGGATAATGACGACGGCAACTAATTCCAGCACTAATTCCCGAAAGTCCTCCTAATATAACAACATCTGTTTTTTTCATTTTGAAAACTTCTCCTTATAATATTATAATTTAATATATAAATATTATAATTATTACAGATAATAGTCAAATAAATTTTATAAAATAAATCAATAGGATTTTTTTGGATTCTGATAATTAATATTTTGAGTTTAAAAAAACGGAAAGAAAAAAATTTACAGAATAAGTTTAATAAAAAAGCTATTTAATTTCAAGTATGCTCACTGAATAAAAACCTCAGGATAGACCAATTAAAGTCTCATTCAGCCACCCCCAATGGGTGGAAATACTTTTATCAAATTACCATCTTTAAGTTTTTGATTATAATCTTTATAGGAAATAATTCTATCATTTAAAGTAACCATACTGATTGCTTCTATAGCCTTTTCATGATTTATATTTTCTTTCAGCAATTGTTTTATAGTTTTTCCTTTATCCACTTCCAGAGTTATACCTTTTTCAATATCATAATTCTTTACATAGTTTCTTAATCCCGAATATATTTTTAAGGTAACTTTCATATTCCATTCCTTCTTATATTAGTATAGTGCATATGAGTTTCTTTCGATTAATAGAATCGCTTGCAATCAATATTTAATTATTTATCTAATTTTAATATTTCTATATCATGATCTTCCAAATCGATAAATAAAAGTTCATTTCTTAAAGGTTTTCCTTTTTGTAATAAAATATTTATGACTTCCTGCACTTGGAAAGAAGCAATTAAAGCTGGGGTAACTGCCGGAACGCTTAATCTTGATATTCTTTTTTGTCTGTTTAACTTTTTTAATGAACCATAAATTAATTCTAATCCTTGATCTTGTGGAAAAATTGTGCTGACCTGACCATTAAAGCCATCTACCGCACCGTGGACCAAAGGTATCTCTAGTTCTTGGCAGGCTTTCTCTAAAACAAAACGGGTAGAAATATTATCCAGGGCATCAATTGCTAAATCTGCTCCTTGTATAATTTCCTGGATATTTTTTGAATTAATAAACAGTGTATGGGTCTTTACTTTTACACTGGAATTTATTTTTCTTACTCTCACAGCTGCTTCTTTTACTTTGCTTTTTTTGAGATTTTCTTCTGTGCATAGTATTTGACGGTTAAGGTTGCTTTCATTAAATTTATCTCCATCGATTACAATTATTTCCCCTACTCCCAAACGAGCTAAAAGCTCTAAAATATTTCCACCCAAACCACCGCAACCGATTACTGCAACCTTTGAACGTAGCAATTTTATTTGCTCAGATAAACTAATGCTGCTATAATTTTTCTGATAACGCGAAGGCAGTATTCCCTCATCTAATGCAAGAATTTCAATTTCTTTAGAAGGATAATGGAATTTTTTAGCAATTTGCTTGATCTCTTTTATGCTAAGCAATAAATATTCTTGTTTTTTATCAACAGTGATTTTTTCTTTTATTCTATTTAATTCATCAATAATAACCTTACTGTTTATTTTCATTTATCCACCACCTAACAAGGGGTATAATTTTATACGACAAGAATGATTGATTAGGAAATCCTGATTAGTATTTTTGCCATTTAACATAATTAAACCTATAAATCTTAATTTGATTTTTGCATCTGTAAGTACTTCTCTAACAGTGATTGGATTAATATATTCTCTTTTGATAATTTCTGGTCCATTTTTAGTTGATTTGCTATTACCTAAAAAACCAGCCACAATCAGTTCTATTTTAATTATTTTCATTAGAATTCACACTCATACTTTTACTTTACAAAAAAATATAAAATTCTTTTTTTATTATAACAGAAAAATAAATTTGGAGCGATTATTCCTTCTTTGCGGTGATCAATAAGGCCAATTTGCCGGTTAACTTTTAAAAACTGATTTTTTTTATTTAATTTTTAAATAAAAAAGTAAAGAAATAAAATGCCATCACCAAAGATAAAGATAATTTAATAAATGCTGCTAATATACTCCCGAGAAAAGTTACTATACCAGCCTTTAAAGCCATTGAACTTTCTTTGCCTGCAGTTAGCTCTCCAATTATTGCACCAAGGAATATGCCTAAAATCATTCCAAAAGGAGGAATAATAAATATTCCAATAATCATTCCAATAATTGCTCCCCAAATTCCTCTTTTTGTAGTGCCATACAATTTGGCTCCCAATAAGGGCAATATATAATCTAATAAAAAAACCAGGATAGTATAAAAAGCAAATCTAATTAACAAGTTCTCTTTAAAAACAGGTTCTTCCTTTGCAAATTGAAGTAATATAAGCGCTAAATAACTAAGAGGAGGTCCGGGAATGGCAGGGAATATACAACCGGTTATTCCTAAAATTGTAGATATTGTTCCTAAAAATATTAATAAATAATTCATAAGCTTGCTAATTTATCTCATTTTCAATAATTTCTTTTTTAATTTTCCAGTTTCCAGTTTCTTGAATAACCTTAATTTTATTTAACAAAAAGCAATAAATTACAAATATTTCGTGAAAAAATACTATAATAATATTTTAATCATATTATTTTTTTTAATATTATGTTACAATATTTAAAATATATAATGATTTAACATGCATTTTTATGTTATATTATAGCATTTTTATATACTTATTGGGTGTTTTAATCCCATAAATAGTGTAACAAGTTTAAAAGGTAAATACTTTAAAAATGAACAGAGTAAAAAACAAAATAAATATTTTATATAAAAAAGCTCATGTGCCCAAATATCAGAGTATGGGTGAGGAAATTGCCAGCAGTATCACCCATAGTATCGGAACCGGATTAAGTATTGCCGCTTTAGTTATTTTAATCATTGTTGCGACCAAGAGCAAAGATGTTTGGAAAATTGTAAGTTTTAGCATCTATGGAGCTTCATTGGTATTGCTTTATCTAACTTCTACTTTGTACCACAGTATTATCACTCCGAAGATAAAAAATATTTTCAGAATACTTGACCATTCAGCAATCTATCTTCTGATTGCAGGAAGTTACACGCCTATTACACTCACTTTCATGAGAGGAACCTGGGGTTGGACTCTTTTTGGCCTTGTATGGGCAATGGCAATAAGTGGAATTGTTTTAACCGCACTTCTCCTTGATAAACTTAAAGTTATATTGGTTATATCTTATGTTGCTATGGGATTACTTGCAATTATTGCCATTAAGCCAATGATACAAATGGTTCCAAAAGGAATGATTATATGGCTTTTTATTGGAGGAGCTTGTTACCTTTCAGGATTAATCTTTTATTTATGGAGAAAATTACCCTACCATCATCCTATTTGGCATGTATTTGTTTTAGCAGGAAGCATCTCGCATTTTTTAGGAGTATTCTTCTACCTTACTTAAAATCCTTTTTTAATTAAACCTCTGTTTTTACAGATTTTTTTACAAATTCTCTTTAATCCTTTTTTTTAATGGTTCTATGTGAATTGTTGTTTCAATATCCACTTTTTCTTTTATCTTTTCTTCCAGATTGGTGGCAATTTGGTGTGCTTCTTCCAATCTCATATCTCCGGGTAATCGAATATGAAAAGTCAGCTCTTTTTTATTTCCATAGATATGAAAGTGAAGATGATGCAATTTTACATCACGCGAAATATTGTAATTTACAATCTTTCTAATTTCAGATATTAAATTTTCATCAGGCTTTTCTCCAATTAATGCACTGATAGCATTTTTTGAAATATTATAAGCGGTATAAAATATAAGTAGTGATACCACTATTCCCATTATACTATCCACCCACCAGAAGTACTCTCCTAAAAAAATACCGATTAGTATTAAAAAAGATACTATGGCATCACTTCTATGATGCCATCCATCTGCTATTAAAGAATAAGAATTTATTTTCTTTCCTGCTCGAATAGAAAATTGAGCTAATCCTTCCTTTATTATTGTTGAAATGATAAACATAATGACTGCCAGGTTTTGGTAATTGGCGGATTGGTAATTTATAAATCTATGTATTGATTCCACAAGAAAATTAAATCCAACTATTACCAGTAAAGTGCCAATAATGACCGAACTGATTAATTCTGCCCTGCCATGCCCAAAAGGATGTTCTTTGTCGGCAGGTTTTGAAGAAACCTTAAATCCAATAATCACTATTACAGAAGTAAGTGAATCAGATAAAGTATGCCAGGCGTCGGCAACGATTGCGACCGAAAAAGTTTGTATACCTACCCAATACTTCAACCCAAAAAGTAAAATGTTAAGAATGGTTGATATAAATCCTTCTAAATAACCAATAGAAATCCGATATTTATCGGTTATCTTTTTTTTCGGAATATCTATTTTTTTCAATTAATAACACCTTCTTAAAATGGGCTATCCTGCACATTCTAAATTTAATGCAAAAAATATTTTCGTTTTATTTTAAAATTACCATTTCATAATCCAAATACGATGGTAAACATAGTTATCGATAATATAACACCCGCATAAAATGCTCCACTTATCCCCCAAACACCTATAACCAATCCCATTAAAAATGGTCCCAATGTCTGCCCCATCCGGAAAGTCATTCCACTTACTGACATAAAGGTAGCCCGATATTTTAAAGGAGCCGCCTTTGCAAAGAGAGCCTGAATAACAGGAATACTCATGCCATGAGCAATCCCGAAGATAATTACAGGGATAAAAAAAAGCCAGAGTTGTGAGATTAGAGAAATGATTAATAATGCCAGGGCATAGAGAATAAAAGATATTTTTAAAAGGGTTTTTTCTGGAAAAAACCTGGTAATTTTATCCAGTTGGGAAGAAGTAAAGGCAGCAATAAGAGATATACTGGCCATACTCAAACCGATAATAAGAGGAGATGCAGCAAATGAATTTCCCAGCAAAAGCGGAAAATAAGTCATATATGAGCCAAAATATATTATAAAAATAATGATACCGATAACTAACAGTCTGGCAACCTGGCGATTTCTTAATTTTTTCCATACAATATTTAGATGTTCTCTAATATGAAGTTCATTTTCAGGTTCCTGAACTTTTAAAGCAAACAACACCAAAAATCCTATGGGAATAGCTATTACCGGTAAAATAAAAGGGTAATGCCAGCCTATCATCGCCAGAGCTCCGCCAATAGCTGGATAAATTGCAGATCCTATATTTCGAATACTGGAATTGTAGCCCATTGCAACTATAAGTTCCTTCCTGGAATAAAGATCCCCAATAATAGTAACTGTTAAAGCACCCAGGGGAGCTGCTCCTATTCCTTGAATTAAACGTAATATTAACAATAATTTAAAATCGCGTACAAAAAAACATAGTCCTCCAGCCACACCAAATAGCATCAGAAAGGGAATAATTATCCTCTTCCTACTCCATCGATCTGCAATTACTCCTAAAAAGGGAACTAATAAAATACCAGGAAAGGAAAAAGCAGTAATTAAAAGCCCGACATCTTTAGCAGATATATTCAGTTCTTTAACTATTTTAGGAAAGGCGGGAGTTATACTTGAAACTCCCATAATATAAGTTAAAGTAACGATAAAAATTATTTGTAAATTAATATCCAAATAAATTTTTCTTTCTCGCTTGCGTTTTTTTCTAATATTTTCTTTCAAATTTACATTAACTCATTTCTAATCTTATTTATTCCCCTTCAATTAAGCATGCTCAGGAAATAGTAATTTATATGGATTTATCAATTTTATAGAAAATATATTAATCAAAAACTATCTTTATATTTTCACCGAATAAGATGTATAGATTTACCAAGAATGCCTTCTGCTGCTTCAGCTATCGTTTCCGCTAAGGTTGGATGAGCATGAATAGTATTTATTATTTCTTCTGCTGTTGCATTTAAAGATAATCCCAGTGTTGCCTCTGCAATTAAATCGCTGGCATGCGCGCCAAAAATATGAATACCTAAAATTTTACTACTATTACCCTCTGCGATCATTTTTACCAATCCTTCTGTCTCCCCCATCACTAATGCCTTACCACTAGCCATATAGGGAAACCTTGCTACTTTAATATTATTATATTCTTTTTTTGCTTCTTCTTCTGTTAATCCAACACTTGAAATTTCCGGAATACTAAATACGCATTTAGGTACTATTTTATAGTTCATCATTTTTTCTATTCCTGCAATATTTTCAATTGCCGTTTTACCTTCAGCGGAAGCTACATGGGCTAACATTAATTTGCCTACCACATCGCCAGCTGCATAAATTCCGGGAATGTTAGTTCTCATTTTCCGGTCTACTTTAATTGCTTTTTCTTCTGTCTCGATTCCTAATTTTTGGATATTAATATTTCCAAAATCAGGTACTCTACCTGAAGATAAAAGTATTTTATCAGTCAAAATATTTATCTGACCTTCTTTGTTAGAAATTAATACTTCCAAATGATTATTAATTTTACTTATTTCTTTTATTTTAGAGTTAGTGAAAATTTTTATACCTTTTCTTTTGTGAGTGAATAAGCTTCTTTGAATAATTTCTTCATCTATGGAGAGTAGAATTCTGGGAAGAATTTCTATGATAGTAACTTCTACTCCAAAAGCATTAAATATTCCAGCCCATTCAATGCCAACAATTCCCCCTCCTATAATTAATATTTTTTTAGGTAATTCATTTAAAGTTAAAGCTTCGTCGCTAGTAATCACACCTTCTAATTCTACGCCCGGAATAGGAATTCTAGTTACCGAAGAACCTGAGGCAATAAGGATATTTTTAGTATTTATCTTTTCTTTGTAATCTTTTTCATTAATTACTTGGACTATTCCTGGTTTTATTATACTACCTTCACCTTTAATTATTCTAACATGATTGGCTTTCATTAATTCACCTACACCATGTGATAACCTTTGGACTATTCGATCTTTTCGCGCCATGGTTTTGGAAAAATTCAAAACTGGATTTTTGATATCTATTCCAAACTCGGAAGCTCTCTTGATATTAGTAAAAAGCTCGGCTGTGCGCACCAGGGCTTTAGTTGGAATACATCCTCTATTAAGACAGAGTCCTCCCAGCTTGTCTTTTTCTATTAAAATTACTTTTAATCCTAAACGTGCTGCCCTTATAGCAGCCACATAGCCTGCCGAACCTCCCCCAATGATGGTTACATCAACTTCGCTCATATTGTTAGCTTCCTCCTTTTATAAAATTTAGATTTATTTTATCAAAATCATTATTTTTCTTAAAATTGTCAATAAAATTTGGCATCAAACATAAAGAAATGAGTTATAAATTTACAAAAAGGCAGATTAGATTATTTTCTAATCTGCCTTTTTATAAATTTAGTACAATAATCGATAAATTAATTTATTCTTATTATACTTATTATACTTAATTTATTTCATAAATCAATATTTTTTAATTCTTCATCAAAATTCAATTTCTTTTAATTCTACGTAGATAGAAGCAGTATCACCTGTATATACCCAGACATCTTCTACCCAGGTTCTATATCCATCTTTAATTATAGTAATTTCATAGGCTCTTTCTCTTAATTCCTCTAAGATTTTTGGTTGAGAAGATGAAGTTGCTGCCTTATAAATTCCATTTATAAATATTTTTGCTCCACTTACATTGCAATAAACTGCGATAGAACCATCATGGCTGATTTCAGATGTTAAGTAAGCTGAAACCATATAAGTTTGGTTAGGTGTAACCATTATTGTATTTATCCAATCCTGGTACCCCTTCTTAGTAATTAGTAACTCATGATAACCCTGTTCGATATTTTTTAGTTCCACTGATTTATTCGCAGAGGTCATTCGCTTATATTTCTCATCCAAATATATTTTTGCGCTACCTTGATTACAGTAAACAGAAATTGAACTATAATCCACCGGTTTAACTAAATTAACAAAAACATTTGTAACTTGAGCAGGTGAAACATACACTTTTTCACTCCAATCTACATAACCTGTTTTAGTGATGGAAAGCTCATGATACCCTTCTTTTATATCTTCCAACATTACTGTTTTATTTGAATAGGTTCGTTTTTTATAGTCTCCATCCAAATATATTTTGGCATTGCTTTGATTGCAGGAAATTGCAATTGAGCCAAGTTTAAGTAATGGAGCTAAATCAGCAGAAACATTTATGGTCTTTGAAGAATAAACATGTACTTTTTTAATCCAATCTTCATAACCGGGTTTAGTTAATTTAATATAATGATATCCGGCATTAATCCTATCCAGGCTTAAAGGAGTCATCCCTCGATAAATATCGTCTAAATATATTTTGGAAGCAGGAGGGTTGGAATTTACTATAACTCTTCCGTAATTAACCGGGGGAGATATTACAGGGATTACATTAAAACTTAATAGATTGCTTGAAGTCCATTCTGTGGGGGGCAAAGGAAGAATGATAGATTTTATCCTCAGAACGAAAGACCTATATTCGCTGCTGACTTGGGGCATTAATTGTCTGGAAATCATATTTTTTACGCTTTCATTCACTAATAATGGTCGTGTTGTAGCAAATCCTTGAACAAATTCAATGCCTGCCTGGGTATCAGGGGCAATTTGCCCTTCGACTTTATGTTCTTGTCCGGCTTTTATAAAATTATGTGGTGAATATTTATTAGGAAATATAATTTTCACTTGACCCAAGGTATCATAATTATATAAAGTTACAAAAGCATCTCTGGTAGATTTAAAATAGATAATGATTTTTTCTCCCGGGGTAAAACTTTCGTTTCTCTCTTTATCTAATCTTAATCTAAGAGAAAAAGTCTGATTTGGGTTAATAATCTGAATACTTTTCATTTTTTCCATATCTTTTGGTGTTAAATTTTGAGCTAGATTTTCACCGACACTACTTAATAAAATTAAAAAAATCAAAGCGAACAAAAAACCACCAAGCATTTTTCTTTTATTCTGGTAAAAAATATTTTTTAACATTTCTTTAAAATCCTCCTTTTAGAATTTGGCAATTTATTATTATTGATTTTACTTGGAATGATTGGAATAAAAGGTCTAAGGTAAAAAATATAAAGTAGTTTGATTAATCAGTGTTATATTTTATCACTTTGATAAATACTTTTCTTCGAACAAAAAGCAATTACTATTTATTTTACTAATCGATTTTTCATTTTTGTGGATTCATATTGTGCAGAGATTTTATTTATTTTATCTGGTGTTCTTAATGGTTTTTAAATTGCCTTGATTTCCCGACCTTTTTTATTTCTATTATAACATATAAATATAATAAAAAAACTTATTAGTTATAGTAAATTAATTTTTATTTCTTTTTTTAAATATAGATAATTAAAACTCTCCTCATTCTATATCCTGACTCACTCTTTAGACTTTCTATCCTAATATTTTATCATGCCCTATCATGCAACAATGCTCGTCACGCTATCTTAACTTTACATTTTTGCTAAGTATAAATATTGATGGTTTCAGATTTACCTTTTTAAAAATCTAAAAAACAATTGATATATTTTTTACATTTATATATAATTACACTATATTTTCTTATAAAAGAAAATTTGTAAAATATAGTTACTTATTTCACACAAAAATAAAAGAAATATGAAGGTTTTGCAAAAAAAAATAAAAATTTACATAAAAAAAGAAGGAATTTAAAAATCCTTGTTGTATAATATATAATGTATGATGTAGTAAATTTATAATAATTTATTCAACCTGTATTTTAAAATTGAATCAACTTGCTAAAATAATGAAAGGAGGTGTATGTATTAATGAATAAAGGTGAATTAATTGATATGGTGGCAGAAGATGTTGGTTGTACTAAACGTGATGCAAAAATTATTGTAGAATGTGTATTTGATTCTATTGCTAAGGCTATGGAAAAGGGAGAGCCAGTTAGATTGGTTGGCTTTGGTACTTTTGGTATCAGAAAAAGAGCTGCTCGAACAGCCAGAAACCCACGTACCGGTGAAAACATTTCTGTTCCGGCTATGAATGTGCCTTTCTTTAAAGCTGGAAAAGATTTAAAAGGGAAGGTAAAATAGTTATACTATCTTCAATCGTGTTATAAAGCATTAAAGATAAAAAGGTCTATCTTGATATTTTTAAACCTGATAGACCTTTTTATTTACATAAACTATTTCTTTTCATCTATATGTACACCTTGAACATTCACATTAATTTCGGTGGCTTTAAGTCCGGTTTTAACTTCTATTTCCTCTTTAACCCTCTTTTGTATTTCTTTTGCCACTTCAATAATAATAGAGCCATACTCAATAATCACTGCAATGTTAGTAGAAATCTCTTTATTTTCTTTGAGATCAACTTTTATCCCTTTTTCCAGTTCTTTAATCCCTAGTAAAGTTCCGATTCCGCCTTTCGATTGAGTTGCCAATCCTGCTACACCTAAAACACTAATTACCGTTCGACTAATAATGGTTGCAATTACCTCAGGTACAATATTAACCTCGCCTAAATTCTCTTTCTCTTTTATCTTTTCTTCTTTTTTAACGTCTATAAGTAATTTTTTAGCCTTACTGTTTAAATTTATTAATTTCTTTTTCTTTACTTCTTTAACTATACTTTTATTCTCTTCTTTAATCATATATCTATTGTCTCCTTCAAATACCTTTTCATTTTTTAGAATAAAACAAATAGCATTAATTCTCTAATTAAAATATTATTTGTAAAAAGTTTGATTACTATATTAGCCAGGCATAACCAAAAATTTAATAGCGGTCCTTTCTTCTCCTTCAATCGTTACATCTACAAAAGCCGGTATACATACTAAGTTAACTCCGCTTGTTGCAGTAAATCCACGCGCAATAGCAATCGCCTTAACTGCCTGGTTTACAGCACCAGCTCCGATGGCTTGTAATTCAGCTTTTCCCTCTTCCCTAATAACTCCCGACAAAGCCCCAGCTACCGCTTTAGGATTCGACTTTGATGATACTTTTAATAGTTCCATTCTTTTCTCCTCCTTGCAACATTTAATAGTGAGTAATTGTCTGCATTGATTAATTTATTTAAATGTTTTATATTGCTTTAGTTCTGTCTTTCTTTTCTTGTTTATTTTAAATCACCTCCAACAATCGTGGATTTTTGTAAAAAATTTACTCTATATTTTGATTATAGCATATAAGTCTATTCTTTTCATATTTTCAATTTTTTCTTGTCGATTTGTTCTTTTTCTATTTACTCACCTAAAGTTTACACTGACATATTGGCCTTAAATTGGTGAGTACTTTTTCAGATATATTCGGCGAAATATATGGAAGAAGTGCATCATTATGAAAAAGCGGGTCGATATTTTCGTCAAGATTAAAATAATTTCTTGCTTCTTCCCATATTTTTGTTCCCGGAATTGGAGAAAACTTTGCCAAACGGGGATGTGCACCACAATCTTTTACAAAATTTATAGAATCCTTAATTTCTTGTAAGGTCTGTCCTGGTAAACCAATTAATAGATAAGCACCAATTTGGCTTTGTTTAAAACCTGCTTTTAAAAAATAATTTACCGCTTTTTTAAACTCTATATTAGTAATCTTCCCACCTGTCATTTTTTGAGTAGCTGGATTTACTGTTTCAAAACCTAATCTGATTGTTTGGATACCAGCCTGTAACATCTTTTCTGCTATTTTTTTATCAATTTCTCTCGCATGTATTCCATTAGGTAAGTGAAAACGTACTTTAATTTTTTTATTTATTATTTCGTCCAATAAAACAATAAAATTTTTTTTAGGATTTATTAATAATGCATCATCATAAAATACAAAATCTCTAATTTTTCTTTTTTCCTTCCAATATCCAATTTCTCTCCCTACTTCTATTGGATTTCTAAATTCTAACTTCGGATTTAATTGATAAGATGCACAATAATTACACCGGAAAGGACATCCTCTTGATGTGATAATACAAATATAATCGAGTATTTCATATAAATCCCAATCAGGATAAGGAAAACAGTCTAAATTTTGTTCGTATTTGGAATAATTATTGCCTTTATTTCCGGTAATTTTTTCTAATAAAAGCAATAAACTCTCCATGTTGCTACCCTTTACTACATAATCTGCACCGGATAACTTTTTTGCATGTTCGTAACATAGAGTGCTATAAATTCCTCCTAAAATTATAGGAATATCAGGATATATTTTTTTTATTACTTCAATCACCCGGAATACTCCAGGATACCAATAAGTCATGATTGAGGTAATTAATACTACCCGGGGAATAGGCATTTTTTTTATTTCGTATAAAAAAATATCTTCGGTAATACCGTATCTACTGTAACGGCGAGGTATCTTTTCTAAAACTTCGGGTTTTTCAATTTCTTCCTTGTAAAATGAACCTCTACCAAACCCATCTTTTTTAAGCTTTTTTTTTCCGGTTATTTTTAAAATTCCTGAATTGTAACGATATAAACAATCAATAAAGCTAATTTTATAATTCTGTTCCTTTAAGATACTGGAAATATACAGTAATCCTAACGGTTTTGACCAATAATCAAATGCTGTAAAATCGTAAATCCAGGGATTTATTAATAATATATTATTTTTGTTCATAAAGGTGCATTTCTTTTCTCAAATTACAAAAGACAACAAAATAATCATCAAATTTAATTCGAATTTACAATATAGAAGTTCTTTTCAGAAAGGAATATTTTATTGATATAAATCTTTACTTTCCACTCCCCTGGAAATTTTGAAGAATAATGATCTTTTACACCTATCCAATACCAAGTCCGATAGTTCTGGTAATTACCAGCCTTCATTTCGATTTTTCCACGATGATATAACTTTCCTTCAGGACTAATCCATTCCCAGTAGAGCATAAAATTTTCATCAGCATTGTATGAAAACTGAAACCAGGCAATTACTTTTTCATTCCGGGTAGAAAAAAAATTTTTCTCCAATAATGGATTATTTTCTGAAATATCAGCACAAAGACTAAATCGTTGCAAATATTTTTCACCTGAAACAATCGGTTCTTGAGCCACAATCAAAGCAGAAAATATCATTAAAAACATGAACATGAACAACCAAAATTTTACTTTTTTACAGGTACACTCAATTTTATCTAACATTTAGCAGATACTCCCTTCTCTTTATTTTTTTTTACTAATCCCTGTTCGATAATTTTAAAGATTGCAGAATATTTATAATTTATCTCGATTAATCGATGAAAAATAGCAATTATTAGATGGAATAAGCCATATAATAATACACTATTTACCTATTCGCCAAATTAGATAGAACTTCCTGCTGATTTTAAAATATTTTTTCTTGGCAATAAACACAAAAAGTTAACAGCTTTTTTAAGCTACTGCCTTTTTTCATGATTGTGGCAATTATTTGTAGAGCTTTTTAACTTCCGCAAATAGAACAGTTCCCGGTTGAACAAGTAGGGCAAGAACCTCCGCTGGTGCATATTCCGAAACTATCAAAAACTCTCTTAACGTTTTTACTTTTACAATTTTTACATGAAAATTTTCCTTCTTCCATTTCCTTAATTGTTGCTCTAATTTCAAAAATTTTATGGCAGTCTAAACATTTAAAATTATAGTTCGGCATGGCTATCTTCCTTTCTTTTCATAATATTCATATCAACTAATTTTTCTATTTTATTTATACAACAAACCATCTTCCATGTCAAGATTCAGTAGATAGTAAAATCCCCTCTCTGGGCAGGAGCTGGCGGCATTTTTTTATATGATGTTTTTTATATGATTGACAAAAAGGGGGAAAAGGTATAAAATTCGAAATTAATAAAGCAGTGCGTTTTTTATTCGCTTAATCTCTTCAAAAAGAGAACGGGGGAACCATTAATTTGGGGTGAATCTTATTACTTTTAATTTTAGTAATGAGTAGAGCAATCCTTTCAGCTCGAATCCGTCAGCTAACCTCGTAAGCGTTGGAGGTGAAATATTTTTTACTACATATTTTTAAATTGATAGAGAAACTAGATGTTAATAGTTTCTCTTTTTTAATGAAAGAATCATGTTAAAAAAAAACTATAATTTATTTAGAAGAATAAAATGAGGTGAGTCATTTGAAAATAATTATTATAGGAGCTGGTAAAGTAGGTAAACAAATTGCCGAAACTTTATCTTCAGAAAATCACGATGTAATACTCATCGAAAAAGATGAAACAAGACGTCAAATAGCTCAGGATAATTTAGATATCATTACTATTTTAGGCAATGGAGTGAATGTGAGGACTTTAGAAAAAGCCGGCATCAAACAAACAGATATGCTAATAGCTGTAACAAACAGTGATGAAGTAAATATGTTAGCTTGTATGACCGCTAAGCAATTTGATGTACCAAAAAAAATTGCTCGAATCAGAAATTCTGAATATTTATATTCAAATATTTTATCAAGAGATAAATTGGGAATTGATTTTACCATTAACCCGGAAAGGGCTACTGCCAGAGAAATAATAAAGTTACTTAAATCGCCTAAAAACGTAGCGCAAATACAAAGTTTTGCCGGAGGAAAAGTCAAACTTATTGAATTAAGAATCGATGATAATTTTCCTTTTATTGACCAACAATTAAAAAATATAGACTTTAAATATCCCATTTTAGTAGCAGCCATTTATCGAAATGATAAAATTATTATCCCGAACGGCGAAGAAAAAATTATGGTAAATGATAATCTTTACATCTTAATTAAAAAGGAAAATTTAATAAATTTAGATTCGATAATCAGCAAAAAACCCTTGTTAATGCAAAATGTCATCATATTGGGAGGAAGCAAGATTGGCTTTCAAACTGCACAAATTTTATGCAAACTGGGAATTAAAACCAAACTTATTGAAATGGATATCGAAAAATGTGAACAAATTGCTGAAAAACTTCAAAACACCCTGGTCATTAATGGAGACGGCACGAATATTGATCTCTTAAAATCTGAAGGTATTGAGACAACCGATGGTTTTGTTGCAGTTACAGGTTATGATGAAGATAATTTATTAGTTGCTTTATTAGCTAAGCATTTGGGTGCCAAAAAAGTAATTGCCAAGGTAGATAGAACGAACTATGTTCCAATTTTAGAAAAAATTGGAGTTGATGCAGTTGTTAATCCCAGAATGACGACCGCTTCTGCTATTTTGCGGTCTATTCGAAGAGGAAAAATTATCTCTTTAACTTTATTAAAAGAAGGAAAAGCAGAAGTTATTGAACTAATCGTTCATTCCGGCGCAAAAATCATTAACACACCTTTAAAGAACGCAAAACTGCCAAAAAACTCTATTATCGGAGCAATTGTTCGAAAAAATAATGTTATTATCCCTCATGGTGATAATATAATTCAAGCTGACGATAAAATTATCATATTCGCCTTATCTTCTGATATAAAAAAGATTGAAAAAATTTTTGATGGTGAGAATAGATAAAAGTGAAATATAACATTGTATTAAATACTTTGGGGAGTATATTATTATTTTTAGGGATAAGTATGATATTTCCCTTATTATATGCTCTGTATTATCATGAAAAAGCAATAAGTGCTTTTATCATCTCAATGATTATTACTGTTACGGTCGGTATTTTATTAAAAAAATTATTTTCCCCTTTACAACCTATTAGAATAAAAGAGGGATTTGCTATTGCATGTTTGGGCTGGATAGTTGCGGCAGCATTTGGTGCACTTCCTTTTATGTTTGCAGGAACTTTTACTAACTTTATTGATGCCTATTTTGAATCAATGTCCGGATTTACCACCACTGGAGCAACAGTTATTGCTGCTATTGAGGGAAACCCGTATTCTATTTTATTCTGGCGAGATTTTATTCAATGGTTAGGCGGTATGGGAATTATTGTATTGGTGGTTGCTATCCTCCCACCCTTAGGGATTGGCGGAATGCAGTTATTTAAATCAGAAGTTCCCGGACCGGAACCGGATCGATTAAAACCAAAGATTAAAGATACCGCTAAACTTTTATGGAGGGTTTATATAGTAATATCTGCTTTGGAAGTCGGATGTCTATATTTAAGCGGAATGTCTTTATTTGATGCTCTTACCAACATGTTTGGGACCATGGCTACAGGAGGTTTCAATCCTAGAAATTTAAGCATAGCTGCATACGGTAATCCTTTTATCGAAATCATAATAACATTTTTTATGCTGATCGCCGGAGCTAATTTTTCTCTTCATTACAAAGTTCTTCATGGAGATATAAAAAGCCTGTTTAAAGATAAAGAATTTATTTTTTATTGCGGAATCATATTATTTTCAATCTTTGCAATTTCTACTGAGTTAAGATTGTATGTCTATAAATCCGTCTTTACTGCTCTTAGATATGCCACTTTTCAGGTAGTATCGATTATTACTACAACTGGTTTTGTTACTGCTGATTTCGATACCTGGCCGGCATTTTCTAAAACAATTCTACTGGTTCTAATGTTTATAGGTGGTTGTGCAGGTTCAACAGGAGGAGCAATAAAAAATATTCGAATTATGTTGTTGTTAAAACAGGCTGCCCGGGAATTTAAAAAACTAATTCATCCACAAGCTATAACTCCTATCAGGTTAGGAAATAAAACAATTTCTGAAGAAGTTATGCGCAATATTACCAGTTTTTTCTTTTTATATATATTTATTTTTGTAATTTGCTCGTTTATTATGTCTGCATTAGGTTTGGATATGGTAAGTGCTTCAGCTTCCGTTGCTGCAACTTTGGGAAATGTAGGACCAGGCCTTGGTATTGTCGGACCTACAAAAACTTATGCGCTTATACCGCCATTAGGCAAAATCGTTTTAACAATTTGCATGCTTTTAGGTCGATTGGAAATATATACTGTATTGGTTCTAATAGTTCCGGAATTTTGGAAAAAATAAAAATGAATCTATTTGATAAAAAAATAAAAAAATATTTTCTTAATTATCTTTTTCAGAGCATTTTTGCTACCATCACCCTAATATTTATCCTTTATCTTGAAAATATTTTTACTAATACTGCTATCGTAGCATCTTTAGGAGCAACAACCTTTATAATTTTTGCGATGCCCAAATATATAACTGCGCAACCAAGAAGAGTTATCGGTGGACATATAGTTGGTATTCTTGTTGGAATACTTTGTTTTTACATTCATTCATATTTAAAAGTAAATTTTTTTAATCCCGGTGAAATAATAGACATTGTTATTCCCGCATTTTCAGTAGGATTAGCCATCTTTATTATGGTAACTACTAATACCGAACATCCCCCTGCTGCTGGTACTGCCCTGGGAATAGTGATTCAGGGCTGGTCCTATTCCACAATATTTATCATCCTTATAACTACTTTCCTCTTATCATTAACCAAACATCTACTAAAACCATGGTTAAAAGATTTGATTTAGATTAATGCTCTTTATTTTTTTTAGAAAATTATCATTCTTTTTTTAAAATATTTCAACAAATGTTTACTAATTTCTTAATCATTTTCCAAAGCTAACATTTTTTGTTTTAATTTAATCCCACCTTCTGCGGAAAAACCTCCTAAACTACCGTCACTTTTTATTACCCGATGACAGGGGACAATTAAGGGTAAAGGATTATTTTTCATGGTGTTTCCAACTGCCCGATATGCCCGGGGATAATCGGCTGCTTCTGCTGCTTCTTTATAGGACCTAATTTCACCATAAGGAATCTTTTTAACTGTCTGTAAAACTTTCTTCTGAAAATTCGTATAATTATCTAAATTCAACCGGGAATCTGTAAAATCAATTTTCTTGCCGGTATAATATTCTTTAACCTTATGAATTAAATTTTTCCATTCTCTGTTATCTTCAGAAAGATTATTACATTTTAATTCTTTTTCTATTCTAAAAAGAACATTTTCTTTTCTCTCTTCCGGTAAAACAAAAATAAGCAAGCCCTTCTGGTCAGCTACGAATCCTGCCCATCCCCAGGCAGTCAAAAAAATAGCATATTTATAAATATTTTCCGACATATATCTTCTCCTCTTTTTGTCTTGTTACTGTATTTATTATATAATAAAAATCGTAAAACAAAATTAATTATTTATTTTTCGTATCGAGCGTTGAGTTTAACGAATAGGATATTAGTTATCCCGTTAGCCAGTTACCCGGTTTACCCGTTAAAATACGGGTTACAAATTGCAGGTTGCCAGTTACAAATTTGAAAAAAAGCCTTTACAGTGAACCAAAATAAACAAACTATAAACTATAAGCCCGTTTTGCGCTAACGAATAATTTAATTGGAAAATTAGTCAATATTTCATTATCATATATCAATAAGAATAAAGATTTTTATTGATATATGTAAAATTAAGTTGGGAAAAATTATGCTAAAAAAAATAAATGTCTTACTGTTGGCCGGAGGAAAAAATAAAATAAGCCTGAGAAAATTTACCGGAAAAGAAAATAAAGCCTTAATTGAAATAGGCCCTCACCGCAAACCTATGATTTTTTATATTATAGAAGCTTTAAAAAAATCAAAATACACTGATAAAATCATAGTAGCAGGACCTGAAGAAGTACAAAAATTAGTAAAAGATACGGTCTATCTAACCATTTCCGACGGACAAACCATTCCCGATACCTTGAAATTAGGAATTTTACCTCTCAAAAAAGATCCTTTAATATTAATCTCAACTTGTGATGCACCTTTAATAACCGAAAAACATATCGATTCTTTTATAAAAGAGTGTTATGGATGGCCTGGCTTTGATATTTATTATCCTATAATCGATAAAGAAATTTATCAACAATCTTATCCCTCTTCAGATTTAAGAAGAATTTATGCTAACCTCGTTGAAGGAAATTTTACCGGAGGAAATATTCTTTTAATAAATCCTCGGATTATCACTGATTTTGCAGATACAATTAACGATTTTATCTATTTCAGGAAACATCCTTTAAAAATGGCTCGACTCTTAGGGGCTCGAATAACTACAAAATACTTAAGAAAATATCTATCTATCCAGGATCTGGAAAAGAAAATCCCTGAATTATTGAGGGATTATAAAGGAAAAGCCATCCTCTCTCCTCCGGAAATCGCTCTGGATATCGATAAGCCCAGGCATTTGAAAGCTCTTTGGCATAATTATTAAATCTTATTCTTTACCCCATACATACAGCCACCATTTTTACCGGTTAGAAGATAGGAAGTAATAAAGACTTTGCGATCTCGTTCTAAAGCGATATCTCTTACTTTGGGAAAATAATTTCTTTCACATATTACCTTGAGAACTTGAACTCCTCCATCTTTACCATATCCTACATTTCGAGTAACTCCGAATCCCTCTTCACGAAGTTTTTCTTCAATCTCCTGCCATTTAGTTATGGAAATAACACCTATAGAAATTACCTCTTTCGAGATTTTTTCAGAAATATATAT
>CAZMLS010000008.1:27891-32336 GCA_964567215.1 uncultured Atribacterota bacterium
TAAATGAAAGCAGAAATTATAAGTATCGGAAGTGAAATATTAAGAGGACAAATTATAGATACAAATGCAAATTTTATTGCTCAAAAGTTAACCAAATCAGGTTTCGAAATAGAGCACCTTTCGGCAGTAGGCGATAATTATAAAATATTGTTATCTCTTTTAAAAAAAGCCTTTAACCGCTCTGATTTAATTATTACTACCGGCGGATTAGGTCCCACAGAAGATGATATCACTTATCAAACCATCGCCAAAACTTTTAATCTTAAATTGATAAAGTATCCGGAGGCCGAAGAACACTTAAAAAAGTTTTTAAATAGAATAAAAATAAAGATTTCTCCAAGTAATTTAAAACAAACTTACCTTCCGGAAAGCTCAAAAATCATTATTAATAAATATGGTACCGCCCCGGCAATGATTCTAGAAAAAAATAATAAAATTATATGTTCTTTACCCGGTGTCCCCCGGGAAATGAAAAAATTAGTAGAAGAAGATTTAATCCCTTACTTGAAAGAAAAATTTCCACCTTCAGTAATTAAAAAATCAAAAATATTAAAAATTACCGGTTTGGGAGAATCATCGGTTAATGAATTAATTCGTGATTATATAAATAAACAAACTAATTTCTCTTTTGGCATTTATGCTAATCCGGAAGATATTCAGGTTCAGATAAACGCTCATGCACCAAGCGAAAAAGAAGTCAATAATTTATTAGAAAACTCTGCTGATTATTTAAAAAATATATTAGGTGATTACATTTATGGTTACGATGAACAAAGCCTGGAAGAGGTGGTAGGGATTTTGATGAAATCAAAAAAGCTAAAAGTTGCAGTAGCTGAATCCTGTACCGGTGGTATGCTGGGAGAATTAATAACACGCATACCGGGAAGTTCTGACTATTTTCAAGGTGGTATCATAAGTTACAATTCCAAGGTTAAAGAAGACTTATTGAAAATCCCAGAAGATATAATCAAAAAGTATGGTGAAGTTAGTGAACAAGTTGCGCGCTCCATGGCCGAGAATGTGCGAAAATGTTGTCATACAGACATAGGAATAAGCATTACCGGCATTGCCGGTCCGGGAGGAGCTACAAAACAAAAGAAAGTAGGATTGGTATATATGGCATTGGCAAATGGAAAAGAAACACTCATCCAAAAACATCATTTATTTAGAAATCGTCAGGTTATCCGCCTAAGAGCTTCTCTTCGAGCATTAAATATGCTCCGAATTTATTTATTAAATAATTAATACGAATGAACATACTTTTCTATTTTAATATTCTTTTATTTATGAAGCAGAAACATTTATATATTTCTGCTTCCCGGTTTTGTAATGGGAATTCCTTTTTTGCATAATGGACAATCTTCCGGTTGATAGCTCTTTATATCTAAAGTCAATAAACTTTTCATTTTTACTCCAAAATCCAAATGTCCACCACTTCGATCTATTAAAACTCCTACTCCCACTATCTCTCCACCTCGTTCTCTGACAATATTTATTACTTCTCTAACCGATCCACCCGTTGTCGTTACATCTTCAACTACCAATACTCTTTCGCCTTTATTAATCTCAAAACTGCGCCTTAATGTCATTGTGCCATTTTCTCTCTCGGTGAAAATCGCACGCACCCATGGTCCCAATACCTGAGCCATGACATGTGATATGATAATTCCTCCAATTGCCGGTCCCACAATGACATCAATATCTTCTCCTTTAAATTTTCTACCTAATTCACTGCACAAATTATGCATAAAACCAGGATGTTGCATCACTTGAGCACATTGAATATAAGTATCACTATGCACTCCGGAAGTTAGTTTGAAATGTCCTTTTTTTATGGCTCCTGCCTGTTCAAATTTTTTCATTACTTCTTCTGCGTTTATAATCATTTCTTAATTTTCCTCCATTTCTTCTATTATTTTTTTCGCTGCTTTAACCGGGTCGGAAGCATTTCTTATAGGTCTTCCTACTACTAAAAAATCAGCTCCTTGTTTTAAAGCTTCTTTTGGAGTCATTACTCTTTTTTGATCATTTAATGCGTTATTCGCAGGTCGAATCCCGGGTGTTAAAATCAAAAAATCATCTCCACAAGCATTCCTTATTTGTAAAATTTCCTGCGAAGAAGCTACAACCCCATCCAGTCCTGCAGTCTGAGCTAAACCAGCCAAATGAACTACTTGTTCTTTTAAATCTTTTTTTATCCCTACTTCTTTCTCCAATATTTCTTGATCAATGCTTGTAAGTACAGTAACACCTAAAATAATAGGCTTTCTGATACCTAATACCAAACTGGTTTTTTTAGCAGCTTTTACGGCTTCTTTCATCAATTCATATCCTCCGGAAGTATGAATATTAAAAATATAAACCCCTAACTTTGTAGCTACTTCTGATGCTCGAGCTACAGTATTAGGAATATCATGAAATTTTAAATCTAAAAAAACTTTCCCTCCTAATTCATTAATCATGTGAACAATTTTAGGTCCTTCAGCAGTAAATAACTGACTTCCTACTTTGAAAATCCCAACATAATCTTTTAACTTTTCAACCCATTTAATCGCTGATTCCAAATTATCCACATCGAGGGCTAATACTAATTTTTCTCGTGCTGATAATTTCATTTTTCCATCCCCCTTTACTATTTCTTTTTTACTCAACTATCATGCTTCCTACTAATTCATTAATATCATTCTTTTGTTTTCTAATAAGATATTCTTTAATCCCTTCTATAATCTCAATCGGGGCCTCGGGATTAACCAGGTTTGCTGTCCCAATTTGCACTGCTCTGGCACCTGCAATTATAAATTCTATAGCATCCTCTGCCCTCATAATACCGCCAATACCGATTATAGGAATTTTCACTGTTTGATATACCTGCCAAACCATCCAAAGTGCAACAGGTTTAATAGCAGGACCGGATAACCCACCATGAATATTGGCAAGCTTTGGACGGGCAGAATCAATATCTATTACCATGCCTGCTAAAGTATTAATCAAAGAAATTGCATCTGCTCCCGCTTCTTCTGCTGAACAGGCAATTTCTTTAATATCTGTAACATTAGGAGATAATTTTACGATGAGTGGTAGTTTGGTTATTTTTCTAATTTGATTGACTACTTTATATGTTGATCTCGCATCTGTTCCCCATAGCATTCCACCCTTTTTTACATTCGGGCAAGATATATTGATTTCCAAACCGGCAATTTTCTTGCTTTTAGAAACTTCATCTAATCTTTTTGCTATTTTTATATATTCGTCAATTGTATCTCCAGATATATTGATAATTACAGGAGTGTGATATTTTTGCAATTGAGGCAATTTTTCCATTATTAAAGCTTCCACTCCTACATTCTGCAATCCGATTGCATTTAATATTCCGGAGGAAGTTTCAATAATTCTTGAAGGAAGATTTCCCATTTTTGGATTTAAAGTAATTCCTTTTAAAATCATTGCTCCTAATTTATTTAGATCAATAAAAGGGCTAAATTCCTCTCCATATCCAAAGGTTCCGGAAGCGGTCATTACTGGATTTTTTATTTTTATTCCCCCAATCGTCACTTCTAAAATTGGTTTTTTAATCATCCCATACCACCTCCCTTGCCTCAAAGACTGGTCCATCCACACACACCCTTTTATAAATATAGTTTTTTTGATTTAGATTGCTTTTAATATTATCAGTTTCTTTTGTTTTTATTTTACAAACACATCCCAGACAAGCACCTATTCCACAGCCCATTCGCTCTTCTAAAGACACCTGGCAATTAATGTTTTTATTTTCAGCTATTTGAGCAACTTTTCGTAACTTTGGTTTAGGACCACAGGCAAATATTTGATCCGGCAACCATTTTGAAATTATTTTTTCTGTTAAATCGGTAACCAAACCTTTATATTGATAACTTCCGTCTTCAGTGGCAATGCAAGTTTCTACTCCCAATTTCTTAAAATATTTCTCTCCCAAAATCATTTTTTTATTTGCAGCGCCAATTAATACTTTTACTTCTTTCCCCTTCAATACAGATTCCTCGGCAATAGTCAACAAGGGAGCAATCCCTATTCCTCCCCCTATTATCATTATCTTTTGACTTTTGGAAAAAAGATGAAAACCGTTTCCAATAGGTCCTATAACGTTTAAATATTCCCCTCTTTTTCTTTCTGATAGTATTTTTGTGCCCTTACCTTTTACTTGAAATAAGATAAAAATTTCTCCCTTATCTTTTTCTATCTTATGGATGCTTATAGGTCGACGTAGCAGAGGATTATCACCAGTACTACATTTAATGTGGATAAATTGCCCGGGTTTGGCTTCATTAGCTATCAGAGAAGCTGATAAACCCATTAAATAAATATTTGGCGCAACTTTTTCTTTTAAAAATATTTTTACTTTAGTTTTTAAAACTGGTTTCACCTTCTTTCTAATTCACCAATTTGCCGATTCTCCAATTGACCAATTA
>CAZMLS010000009.1:0-31678 GCA_964567215.1 uncultured Atribacterota bacterium
ACTCAATACTATATACTTGATACTATCCTAGACCTCTTTCATTATTGCTACTTTATCTTCTTTGTCTTTTTCCTTTAATCTGACTTTTACCTTCTCTTTTTTAGACGTAGGGAGATTTTTACCAATATAGTCTGCCCGGATAGGGAATTCTCTATGTCCTCTATCAATTAGAACTGCCAACTGAATTATTTGAGGTCTTCCTAAATCGACTATGGCGTCCATCGCCGCTCTCACTGTCCTGCCGGTATAAAGCACATCATCAACTAGAACTATTTTTTTAGTTGAAATTTCAAAGGGTATTTCTGTATTAATAATCAGGGGTTTTTGAATAACCGTAGATAAATCATCTCGATAAAGGGTAATATCCAATACTCCTACAGGTATTTCTTTTTTTTCAATTTTGAAAATCTCCTGAGCTAATCTCTTGGCTAAGAAAACTCCTCTTGACCTAATTCCTATGAGAGCTAAATTGCCTACTCCTTTATTCTTTTCAACTATCTCATGCGCAATTCGAACTAATGCCCTTTTAATCTCATTTTCACCCATAATAATCGCTTTTTCCTGTATGGTCATTTTCAATTATCCCCTCCTTTCAACTCTAAAATAAAATTATTTGTAATCATAAAAAATTATACCCCATTACAGCTTAATTTAACTTCGCTGATAAGGGGGTATCAAAATTACTTATTTCCTTATCAGCCTCTCCGGACCAATGTTAAAGGAATTATTTAATTTTTATTAATTAATAAAAAACCTCTTATTAACTTTTACGCTAATAAGAGGATATAAATTTTTCTTTTTCCTCCCCTTATTAGCTTCTCTGAACTAACTTAAAAGGGTATTTTTATTTGTTATATATTATATTAAAATTCCGTTGCAGTCAAATAATTTTTTTTGTTTTATTTCTTATTCTTTAGTAAAAACTATGAAATATTCTTTTTTTTTGCTTTTCGGGTTGCAACTAATTCTATATTTTCCCTCAACAAATTTTTAGCTACTACCTGGCCAATAGTAACCGGCGCTTCTATTTTAAGCGAATGGGTCAATTTTCCGATATTCTTTAAGTATTTTTTGGGAATCGGGAAGGGAGTCTTTACACTTACCAAATCAAAATCCCCTTTAATCACTTTTATAGAACCGGTAAATACTCTTAAGGGATTAGTAATTTCATTTTTTACAAAAGCTTCCCCCTTAGCACATTGTGCACCGATTATTTTTTTGATCGTTTTGCCCTCGTATTCTACTTTTAGCTGACAGCTATTTGGACAAATGATGCATACAAATTCTCTGTTCATTATTATTAGACCAACCTCATTTTTAATCTTTTTACATCTTTTAACTCTTCTGAAGATAATTTTACCCTGAGCATCTCTGCCGGATTGACCCGGAGAAAGAGTTTCTTTTTAATGATTTTTCGGTCCTCTTCAAATACCAGGGTCTTCTTTATTCCCGGCTGATTCACCCGGAAAGAAAAAATGGTATTCTTGAGAGTCAATATTCTCTGGGGTACCACATATCTTAAACCAGCTCCAAGAGTAATCTGGAATTCCCGGGGCTCTTGTGATCGCCCCTGTAGATAATCGATGACTCCTTCGGTAATGTACTCGGCTTCCAAAGAGACATTATCCACAATATCGTGAACCTGAAGGACATTACCACAGGCAAAGATACCAGGGACATTGGTCTGGCCTCTTTCATCGACTTCGGGTCCTCCGGTTATATTGCTTAAAACAACTTCTGCCTGGCGGGAGAGCTCATTTTCCGGGATCAAACCGACAGAAAGGAGTAAAGTATCACAGGGTACTTTTCTTTTACTTTTAGGGATGATTCCACCTCTTTTTCCTAATTGGGCCAGGGTCACTTCCGATATACGTCCATTACCTTTGATATCAACAACCGTATGGCTTAACAGTAAAGGTATATCAAAATCGTAAAGGCATTGATTGATGTTCCGGGGAAGTCCACTGCTATAGGGAAGTTTTTCGGCAACCAAAATAACTTCTGCTCCTTCTAAAGTTAGACGGCGCGCCATAATCATGCCAATATCCCCTGAACCTAAAATAACTATTTTTCTTCCAACCATATAATTTTTCAGATTAATTAACTCCTGGGCTACTCCCGCGGTATAAATTCCGGCCGGCCGGGTTCCCGGAATTGATATGGCTCCCCGGGTCCTTTCACGGCAGCCCATGGCCAGGATAATTACCTTGGCCCGATAATGTTGTAATCCTGTACGGTTGGCAACCAATATTTCTTTTCGAGAATTCAGGTTAATGACCATGCTATTAAGCAGGAAGGGGATTTTTTTCTCTTTTACCTGATCAATATATCGTTGAGCATATTCCGGACCGGTAAGTGAAGTGCTAAACTTTTCCAAGCCAAATCCATCATGGATACATTGATTTAAAATACCACCAAGAAAGGCATTCCTTTCAATAATTAAAATATCTTTGATCCCCTTTTCTTGACAGGCAACAGCTGCTGCCAAACCCGCAGCCCCTCCTCCGATAATGATTACTTCTTTTTCTTTTAGCATATCTTTACCTCGTCACTTCTATATCCGGTCAAAAGAGGAGAATGATTCCCTTTTAGGGTAACCTCTTGAGGATTTATATTATATTTTTCTCTTAACAATTCGATGATTCTGGTTAAACAATACCCTCCCTGACATCTTCCCATCATAGCCCGGCTTCGGTATTTTATGGAAATTAGATCCTTGGCTCCCAGAGGATTATCAATTGCTTCCAGGATTTCTTTTTTAGTCACTTTTTCACAACGGCAGATGACTTCTCCATAATCCGGATCTTTCTCGATTAAGGCTTTTTTGGTCTCTTCATCCTGTTCATCAAATCGAAGGATTCCTTTTCTAAAAGGAGTAAATGTAGAATTGATCTTTAATTTTTCTTTCTTATTGATAATATCCACTACTTTTTTAGCAATAGGCTGGGCGGCAGTTAAGCCAGGAGATTCGATACCGATAAGGTTAATAAGATTATCAACTGCCTTACTTTCTTCTATTATGAAATCCCGATAACCACCTTCAGATGAAGGAGCCTGTTTTGCTCGAATTCCGGAATAACTGCGAATGACATCCCCACTTGAAATTGATGGTAGAAAACTCCGGGATTCAGATGCAAGCATCTTCATAACTTTAAAAGTCGAAGAAAAATTTTTCTTTTTCTTAACGTATTCATTGCTGGGTCCCAGTAGGATATTTCCATCAATCGTTGGGGTAATATGAACACCCAGGCCTCCGGAGCCTGCATGAGGAACCGGGTAAATCAGGTGATCGACCAACCAGGAGGCATTTTTATCCAAGACATAATATTCCCCGCGACAAGGGTAAATCCGATATTTTTCTGCACCGGCCATTCGAGATATACGATCAGAGTAAACTCCGGCACTATTCACTACGTAAGCAGCGGAAAAGCTTTCCTTATTAGTGGTAACTTTAAATACGGAACGGTCTTTATTGATACCGGTTACTTTGGTATTCAGAAAGAATTTCACGCCATTACCAAGAGCATTTTCCGCCAGTGCAATAGTCAATAGGTAAGGAGAAGTAATAGTAGTATTAGGGGAATAGAGTGCTGCCACTCCCTGAACATTAGGTTCCATTTTTTTTAATTTATCAGAATTAATAATCTGTAAATTCTCTACCTTATTCTTTTTTCCCTGGTCCATTAATTTTTGTAATTTTTCAATCTCTTCTTTTTTTTTGGCTACAACTAATTTTCCAATTTTTTTGTAGGGTACATCAAGTTGTTGACTAAGCTTAGCAAAAGACTTATTTCCTTCTACGCAAAATTGTGCCATTAAAGTTCCGGGCTTATTGTTGAAACCGGCATGAATAACACCGCTATTTCTGCAACTGATTCCCCAACCGACATCAGCCTCTTTTTCCAATACAGCTATATTGAGTTTATAGCGGGAAAGTTCCCGGGCAATAGCACAGCCGACTACGCCGCCACCTATGATTACTACATTATAATGTTTATTTATTGCTTTCACTTAATATTTTCCTTCCGAAACAAATAGTTATTTTTTGTTTTTTTATCATATAGAAACATTATCCCAAGAATTAATCTCTGAAATGGATGATTCTTTTGCCCTTTCCAGATGTATCAGTAAAGACTTGATTACCAAATCTGCATCATTCTTCTTTAATGATTCTATAATAGAGAGATGTTCTTCAATAGAACCGGAAAAAGTAATTCTTTTAAGGGAAATATTCCGTATCCAATGAATTTGTTCTTGTAGATTAGACAATATCTCAACAAGTTTTTCGTTACCACAATTTTTGATAAGCAGGTTGTGGAACTTTTTATCCAGGGATAAATATTGCATACGATTTTCGCCATTAGTCGGTTTGTTAATAAATTTTTTAAAATTATTTCCAATTTTTTCCAGGTTTTCCATAGATATTTTTCCAAGGGAATTTTTTATCGCCAATGATTCTAAATTTTCTCTTATCTCAAAAATATCTTCTATCATTTGAGTCGTAATGTTAGATACAGCTGCTCCTTTTCGCGGAATAATCGTAACAAATCCTTCTTTTTCTAATCGGTTAAAGGCTTCTCTAATAGGAGCTCTGCTGATGTTCATAGCTTTGGCTATTTCTTCTTCTAATAAACGAATTCCCGGTTTCAAATTATTGTTTATTATTTGAAATTTTATATTTTGATAGACCCGGTCTTTTAAGGATAAATGGTTTCCTAAATCTTCGAAATAGTTTTTCATTTTTTATACCTTTTTAAAAGATTTTAATATAACATCTTTTTTATTTTAATATGTCGATTGTATTTTGTCAACAATTATTATACATAATTAAGTATTTTTCTACATTTTCTATAAAATATTTTTTTTCTAATAATATATTTTTTATTCACCCTAAAATACATATCGTAAAAATTAAAGACCTTCTACTCATCTAAGAATAAAAGGTCTTTTAGAAGTACTCTACTAATATTGAACTATTTGATTATAAAATATTCATATATATGTTGTATTTAAAATTTCTTATTGAGAAATTTCTTTAGATTTTTCCGTGGCTCTGCTCACAGCCTTGATAAGTGTAACCCTGATACCTCCATCTTCTAATTCCATTACACCGTCTACCGTAACTCCAGCAGGAGTGGTAACAGCATCTTTTAATAAAGCTGGGTGCATTCCCGTTTTTAGCACCATCTTTGCCGCTCCTAATAAGGTTTGGGCAGCCATTTTTTGCGCTAATTCCCGAGGTAATCCCATTCTTACGCCCCCTTCAGTTAAAGATTCAATCATGATATAAGCATATGCCGGTCCGCTTCCCGACAAGGCTGTAACGACATCCATTAATTCCTCTCTATGGACAACCTCTGCTAATCCAATTGCTCCAAAAATATCTAAAGCAATCTGTACATGATTTTTATCAGCGTATCTTCCGGAACAAAGAACCGTCATACCTTCATTGATCAAAGCCGGGGTATTGGGCATAGCCCTAATTACTGGAATATTCTTTTCTAAACGATCTTCAATAAATTGTGTGCTTATAGCTGCAGCTATGGATATGAGCAACTGTTTTTCGGTAACCACTTCTTTGATTTGAGAGATTACTTTTTTCATCAATTGAGGTTTAACGGCTAAAATAATGATATCTTTTCCTAAAATCATTTCTTCATTGTTAACATAGGTTTTGATTTTATATTTTAAATTTATTTCTTTTGCATGTTTTTCCTGGGCAGTGCTGCCAAATAAATTTTCTTTCTTTATTAAATCATTTTTAATGACACTATTAATAAGAGTTCCGCCCATTTTCCCCACACCAATGACAGCAACTGTTTTATCTTTAAGCATTTTTTTGCTCCTTTTTAATTTAATTGACATGCTAGTTAAATTACTTTCCATATTTTTATCCTTCAAAAGGTTACAGTATATAATATCCTATTTTATCAATTGAAGAATTAACAAAAAATTTAAATTATATTTCTTTTAGTTTTTTTACTATCTCATCCCCTACTTCATCCGTAGAAGAATTGCCTCCTAAATCATAAGATCTTGTTTTTCCTTCGCTTAGGACTGTTTCTACTGCAGATTCTATGGATTGAGCAGCTTCAGTCTCCCCTAAACAATCCAGCATCATTGCTCCTGCAAGTATGGTGGCAACAGGATTAGCAACAGATTTATTTTTATATTTTGGGGCAGAGCCATGGATTGGTTCAAACATGGAAATGCCCTCCGGATTGATGTTCCCTCCTGCAGCAATACCCAAACCTCCTTGAATCATGGCTCCTAAATCAGTGATAATATCACCAAACATGTTAGGAGTAACGACTACTTTAAACCATTCAGGTTTTCTGACAAACCACATAGTAATCGCATCAACAAAAGTAAATTCGGTCTCAATGCCAGGATACTGTGAAGAAATTGTATTAAAAACATCTCTCCATAATCCATAAATATCACTCAGCACATTGGCTTTATCTACCGAGCTGACCCTGTTCATGCCTTTCTTTTTTGCCAATTCAAAAGCATATTTGATGACTCTTTCTGTTCCCGGTCTACTGATAAGTCCAATCTGATAAGCTAATTCCTCTTCTTTTTCCAGTTTAAAATTTACTTCAATTTTTGTTTGAAACAATTTTCTACTCACTTCCAGATTGTCTTTATTTTCCTTTCCTTTAAAGCGTCCACCTGTGCCAATATAAAAATCTTCAGTATTTTCTCTGACTACATAAAAATTAATATCTTCAGGTTTCTTATCCTTGAGAGGGCAATTAACTCCTTTGTATAATTTAATTGGACGCAGGTTAATATATTGGTCAAAATAGAATCTTGTCTTTAATAATATTTCCTTTTCTAGAATTCCCGGTTTTACCCGCGGGTCTCCAACTGCTCCAAGATATATTGCATCCATATCTTTTATTTCTTTTAAGGCTGTATCTGGCATTAATTCTCCTGTCTTCAAATAATGCTCAGCACCAAAAGGAAACTCGTTCCATTTAATTTCTATTCCAAATTTACTAGAAGCTGTTTCTATTACCTTTCTACCTTCTCTTATTATTTCGGCGCCTATTCCGTCACCAGGGATTAAAGCGATGTTATACATTTATTTTCCTCCTTTTTACTTCTTCTTTTACGTATTCTTTTAAACCACCAAGAGAAATAACCTTCTGGATAAAATCAGGTAATGGTTTAATTTTATAAACATTACCATTAGTAATATTTTTGATTGTACCTGATTCAGTTTTTACTTCCAAAATATCTCCCTGATTACTATCATCAAATATTTCAGCAGATTCAAATATGGGCAATCCAATATTTATCGCATTTCTAAAAAATATCCTGGCAAAGGATTTTGCAATAATACAAGATACGCCTGCTTCCTTGAGTGCAATAGGTGCATGCTCACGAGAACTTCCACATCCAAAATTATTACCTGCTACAATAATATCCCCCCGTTCCATCTTTTTAATAAATTCCGGGTCATAATCCTCCATGCAATGAAGAGCTAATTCTTTGGGGTCAGAAGTATTTAAATATCTTGCCGGAATAATGACATCGGTATCAATATTATCTTTAAATTTCCAAACTTTACCCTTAATAATCATTCTACATTACCTCCTCAGGACTTGCTATTTTCCCTATAATTGCAGAAGCTGCTGCCACTGCCGGATTGGATAGATATACTTCACTTTTTGGGTGGCCCATTCTGCCTACAAAATTTCTATTCGTTGTAGAAATAGCCCTTTCTCCTTCGGCTAAAACACCCATATGTCCTCCCAGACAAGGTCCACAGGTGGGGGTACTGACTGCTGCTCCTGCTGAAATGAAAATATCAATTAATCCTTCTCGAATTGCCTGTAAATAAATATTTTGAGTTGCAGGAAAAATGATTAGTCTAACATTATGATAAACCTGTTTCCCTTTTAGCACTTCTGCAGCAACTCGCAAATCTTCTATTCTGCCATTTGTGCATGAACCAATAACTGACTGATCAATTTTAATATCACCAACCTGGCTAATGGGTTTGGTATTTTCAGGTAAGTGAGGAAATGCAACTTGTGGTTCTATTTTACTCACATCAATCTCAATAATCTTCTCATAAGAAGCATCTGGGTCACTTTTATAAATTTGATAAGGTCGCCTGGCTCGTCCTTTTAAATAATCCAAAGTAATTTCATCGGGTTCGATAATCCCGGTTTTTGCTCCTGCCTCTATCGCCATATTACATATTGTAAATCGATTATCCATGGAAAGTTTTTTTATTACTTCACCGCTGAATTCCATTACTTTATAATTTGCTCCATCCACTCCAATTTTCCCAATTGTATAAAGAATAAGGTCTTTACCGCTTACCCATTTATTTAGTTTTCCGCGATAAACAAATTTAATGGTCTCGGGAACTTTAAGCCACATTTCTCCCAAGGTCATAATCGCACCTAAATCAGTGCTTCCAACACCGGTTGCAAATGCACCTAATGCACCGGAAGTTGGAGTGTGAGAATCTGCTCCAATTACTATATCTCCGGGTAAAACCAAACCCTGTTCCGGTAATAGAGCATGTTCAATTCCCATTTTTCCAACTTCAAAATAATTTTCAATTTTATATTCATGAGCAAAATCTCTCAATATTTTGCACTGTTCCGCAGACTTAATATCTTTGGCTGGAGAAAAGTGATCCGGGATTAGACCTATTTTTTTCTTATCAAAAACATCTTTCGCCCCGCTACTCTTAAAATCTTTTATAGCGAAAGGAGCAGTAATATCATTTGCAAATGCAAAATCAACCCGAACATTAAGTATTTCACCTGTTTTAAAATTTTTTTTATCGGTATGAGCAGCCAATATTTTTTCTACAATTGTTTTCCCCATGTAATTCTTCCCCCTTATCATTAATGCTTGTTAATAGAAGTCTTTCTAAAGTACATTACAATTCACTATTTTCTGTTAAACCTCATCGAACAATCGTCATCTTTATTTAATTATTCTTTGAAGGTGTAAAAAATATATATTCTATTTTTTAACGTTTACACCGATTTTTCTTTTACGTAAAAACTTTTTTAATCAGGATAGTCAAGTTTTTTACTTTACCATTGAAAAATCAACATCTCCCCAAAAACCAATTTTATCATTTTTTATTATCACTATACCTATAATTCCTTTTATCTTTTGAGCATAAGATAAACCCCGATTAATATCTGCCTTATTTTTTACTATATTGCAAATTGCAGTCGCAGCCGCATCAGCCAATGGTGTAGATTTGGATATAATGGTCACTGCATCTGCTTTTCCAAAACTTAAAGAAGGCCCAACCATACCGGAGGAAGTACAGACTCCCAGAGGGTATTTTCGCGAATCGATATTTAGAATCACTTTTTGGCTAAACGGTGATTCGCCCGCAAAAATACTCATTTTTCTTATCTTATTACTTTTTATAAAGATATCTCCTCCATTTTCTATAATCACTTCCGGGGAAAACTGCAAAAGTTCCCTGCCTACACTTTCTGCGATCGCACCAGCAACTGCAGCCATAGGCCCTACTTCGCATAATTTTGCAGATTGTATCATTGAATAAATAATATCTGATGCCTCTTTGTCCTGCTTGTAAGGTTTAAGGCTTGCTTTAAAAAATGGATATTTGACTATATATTCTTCTATTTGCTTTCTATACTTCAACAGTAAATCTTTAGCTATTCCACTCAATTCCCGGTTCGCTCTGATATATAAATCACTTTCATTCAAATTTATTTGAAAGTTTTCCAAATCTTTTCCCGCTATTAAATTTCGATAATTTCTTTCTTTATATTCCATCTATCTTATTTTTCAAATTTAGAATTACTTCCCTGGGTAATTTTATCTTTAGAATCTTACTTCAATTGCTTGCAGGGGGCAAGCTTCTACACAACAACCGCATACGATGCATTCTTCATAATTAAATTGCAATTTAAAGGTTTCTTTATCTAAAGATAATGCTCCCACCGGGCAGATAGAAACACAAGCACCACAATCAATACATTTATCTTTATTCCAAATGACTTCCTGTTCTAAAAATTCTACACCAACCTTTGCATCTTTGATAAATCTTAAACCTTCTTCTATTTGTTTTTTTTCGCCTTTAAGTTCAATCACTAATTTCCCGCCATTACTGGAATCAATTTTTGCACGTAAAATATTTATCCACAATCCAAAGTCTTTAATTAGTTTATAAGTGATAGGCTCTTCCACAATTTTTGGTGGAAATGTTAATATTATCTTTTTTCTTAACATTTTTATATTCTCCTTTAGCTTCTTCCCATGGTTTCGATTTTGTTATAATATTTATGATAGAAAAATATCAGATCATTGATTTTATAATTATTTTTTACAGCAAACCGCCATTATCATTCTATTTCTTTTAAGGATTTAAACTCTTCATAAGCAGGTAAATTTTGGATGGGTTTTTGTAATGAAAATTTTCCACCAGATATTTCTTCTTTCAATTTTTGAGCTATTTCTCTTGCTTTTGCATAACTTGAAAGAGCAGAAGTTGGGATGGTTTTTCCCTGAATTGAAATTTCTCCATCACGCAATTGTTTGTAATTTACCCTACCTAAAGAAGGTTTATTTAGATGTGGAACACTATAATCAATAACCTCGGTAAATATTTCTTCATTTTTTACTGCGACATACTTCATAATTTCACTATTTATAATAGGAATAGGAATGCCAATACCGACAATCAGGCTTATTCCGTAACCTTTAAAAATGGCTGCCCTAATATAATCTGTACTCATTTCCTTTAAATTGCCAATCACTGTCAAAGTTGCACCTTTATTGATTTCCACACCATCTTTATTTTTTATTGACTGAGGAGAATGTTGAGTTCCTTCCCAAGCTATATAACCTTGAGCACCTCCTAAAAAAATGCGAGTTCCGATTCCAATCGTTAAAAATTTAGGATCATTGAGTAAAGGACTTAATTGTCCTGATGTAGAATAAGTAGCATTGGCTAATCTTGGAAGCAATACTCCCATATAGGTATAGATTTTTTTATTAGATGTATTGACCGCGACATTATAATTCTGATAACAATTTCTTGGATTAAATAAAATTGCTTGATTTATACTCTCTTTAGTTATATAAGTTTCTATTTTTTTCCTGGGATAGCAATCTGTTCCTTGAGAAATAGCTTTAAACTTAATTCTTTTCCCTGAAATCAAATCCTCAATGACATGGGCACCGCCATATTGCGTCCCTTGGCTATCAGAAGCTTGCGTAGCTCCTAAATAAACATCTACTGCTGCTAATCCTGCATAAGCTTCAACATCATTTAACCAGGCTTTCTGCATTCGAATAGGAGGATCACTATGCCCCAAATTAATGATTGCACCGGAAGAACACATTGGGCCAAACGTTCCGGTAGTTACCACATCTATTTCTTCCGTTGCTTTTTCTATGCCTTTTTCTTCGACAATAGGGATGATTTCCTCTGCAGTTACAACCACCGCTTTTCCATCTTTAATCTTTTTATTGATTTGTTCATAAGTTCTCTTTTTTGTCATAAAAAGAACCTCCTAAATTTACCTATTCTATAGAAAGAACAAGAAGTATAAATACCACTTAAAAGTAATATATTATCTTCTTTCAAACTATTTTTATTTAAAATTAATTATCTTTCATCAAATACCTGCTCTTTTTTACATGACTGCAAAGCGACTATATTTAACATTTTCTCAGTTGCTTCGATAGCAGCTAAAACCTGGTCGGGACTAACGCCTTTGGTTATAAATGTTTTATGATTTTCCCATCCCCAGGTTATCGAACATTGCACTAAAGCATCCGTTTTTCCCCCCGGAGGAATATTAACCATATAATCTAAAAGTTTAGGCAGTGGATAATTTACTTTTTTTGCAATTTTTCTAATGGCATTCATAAAAGCATCATAACCTCCATCCCCCTGAGCACTTTCTTCTAATTGTAGTTCTTTGTCATTTTCCTTGTCTTTATATAATAATTTAACCACCGCAATTGGCTTTAATTCCATGCTTGTCACGATATTACATGATTTTAGTTTAAAAGTCTTTTCCTGGGGTGTCTCTAATACATCTGAGATAATATAAGGCAAATCTCCAACCGTAATGTTTTCTTTTTTATCCCCAAGCTCAATGATTCTATCTAATACTTCTTTTTTTTGTTTTTTAGTCAACTTGATATCGATTTCTTCTAAATTATATTCAAGGTTAGATTTTCCGCTTAATTTTCCTAAGGAATATTGTCTTTTTCGATCAAAACGTTCAGGAAAAAGAGAAGTAACATATAAGTTTCCCTTTTTATCTCCATCGGCATGAATTCCGGCAGTCTGCGTAAAGACATTAGTACCACAGATTGGTTTATTAAAAGCTATTCTATGACCGGAAAAAGCTTCAACTGTTTTACTGAGGTGATACAAGTATTTTTCGTTAACTCCTATTTTCACATCTAAAAAATCACGAAGATTAACAACGACTTCCTCTAAAGGAGCATTTCCCGTGCGTTCACCCATACCATTAACAGTACAATGAACACCATTGATCCCTGCTTCTACTGCCGCTAGTGTATTTGCTGTAGCGATACCATAATCATTGTGCGCATGGAAATCAAAATTTAACCCAGGATATCTCGTCAGTATATCTTTAATAAATTTGGAAACCTGATTCATGGAAAGAATTCCAAGAGTATCAGGCAACATAAATCTCTTGATTGATTCTTTTTGTAAGTTATCTATAAGATAATATACATATTCTCTAGAATTAATCATTCCTTGAGACCAATCTTCGAAGTATATATTACATGTAATCCCTTTTTTATCAGCATATTTGACGGTTTCTTTTATGTCCTTAATATGCTCTTCTTTGGTTTTTTTCAATTGTTTTGAAAGGTGCTTTAATGAACCTTTAGATAATATATTCATGATTTTTCCGCCAAGCCCATGAATCCAATCAATTGAAGCAGTATGATCTACAAATCCTAAAATTTCTATTTTATCAAGATAATTTTTTTTCTTAGCCCAATCTGTTATTTCTTTTACTGATTCCTCTTCTCCTTTGCTCACTCTAGCGCTGGCAATTTCAATTCTATCTACTTTCACATCCTCTAATAATATTTTTGCAATAGTGAGCTTTTCGTTAGGAGAATAACTTACCCCCTTCATTTGCTCACCATCTCTTAGAGTTGTGTCCATTATTTCAATTTTTTTAGCCATTTTATTCCTCCCTTAAAAAGTAAGATAATCAAGCTATTCTCAATTGATACTAATTTTCTTTTTTATACATTAATTTGTTAATAGCTTTTAGATAAGCTCTCAGGCTGGCTTCCAGCGTGTCGGTGCTAACGTTTCTACCGCTAAAGACATTTCCATTATCTTTAATCTTTACTGATGCCTCGCCCTGGGCGTCTTTTCCTTTGGTTATAGCCCGGATATTATAATCAATCAATTTAGCTTTTACACCAGTAATCCGGTCAATTGCTTTAAAGCTGGCATCTACCGGACCATCCCCACAGGCAGCATCCTCCAAATATTTTTCCTTGTAAAGTAACCGAACCGTTGCGGTCGGCAAAGTAGTATTACCGGTATTTACATGAAAATAATCCAATTTAAAAAGTTCCGGAATCTGTTCGGTTATTTCTTCAGATACAATTGCTTCTAAATCTTCAACAAATATCTCCTTTTTTGTATCCGCTAATTTTTTGAAGCTCTTAAAAGCCTGATTTAACTGTTCTTTATCCAAAGAATAACCCATCTTTTCCAACCTATCTTTAAAAGCATGACGCCCGGAATGTTTTCCTAAAACTAATTCATTGCTTTCCAGGCCAATCGACTGAGGAGTCATAATTTCATAAGTAGAAGGTTCTTTTAGTATCCCCGCCTGATGTATTCCGGCTTCATGGGAAAAAGCGTTCTTCCCGACAATTGCTTTATTGGGTTGAATAACAAAACCAGTTAATCTACTGACTAATTTGCTGGTAAAATAAATTTGTTTGGTATTAATTTTGGTAAATTTATCATAAATATCTTCCCGGGTTTTTAAAGCCATAACAATTTCTTCCAAAGATGCATTACCAGCTCTTTCACCAATGCCATTAATTGTACACTCAACCTGAACCGCTCCATTTTTTATAGCTTCCAAAGAATTTGCTACAGCCAGCCCCAAATCATTGTGGCAATGAACGCTAATTATTGCTTTTTCAATATTTGGAACATTCTCTTTTATGTCTTTAATCAATTTACCAAATTCTTCCGGTTGTGCATAACCCACCGTATCCGGTATATTTATTATTGTGGCCCCTGCTTTTATTACTTCTTCACAAATTTGATAAAGAAAATTCTTTTCACTTCTGGTAGCATCTTCCGCAGAAAATTCTACTTCCGGACAAAGATTACGGGCATGTCTCACTGTTTCTATTGCCTGTTTCAAAACTTCTTCAGGGGAGAGTTGCAGTTTATATTGCATATGAATGGGAGAAGTTGCAATAAATGTATGAATTCTCGGTCTATCTGAATATTTTACTGCTTCCCATACCCGATCAATATCTTTTTTTACAGCTCGAGCTAAACCTGCAATCGTACAATTTTTCACTGTTTCAGCTACCGCTTTGACTCCCTCAAAATCACCCGGAGAAGCAATGGGAAAACCTGCTTCAATGACATCAACGTTTAAACTTTCTAGTCGCTTTGCTATTTCAACCTTTTCTTTTGTATTTAGAGAAGCGCCGGGACACTGCTCTCCGTCACGAAGAGTGGTATCGAATATGATTATATTCTTGTTCATTTTTCCTATTTGCTCCTTTCTTAAATTTTAAAAAACATTCTAATATGCATTTGGCTAATTATTCAAGTAGATACCTTTAGGCAAAAGCCTGTGGGTACCTACTCTTTCATTTAATAAATTATTTTATTCTTTTATCCATGACATCATGCTGCGCAATTCTTTCCCTACTTTCTCAATTAGAAAATTAGCCTCCTTGTTTCGCATCGCTTTAAAGTAAGGTCGTCCTACCTGATTTTCTATGAGCCACTCTTTTGCAAATTGACCATTTTGAATTTCGTCTAAAATCTTCTTCATTTCTTTTTTACTATCTTCGTTTATAATCCTTTTTCCGGATTTTAAATCACCATATTCAGCAGTATTGCTAACACAATCTCTCATATGGGTAATTCCACCCTTATATATTAAATCAACAATCAATTTAAGTTCATGTAAGCATTCAAAATAAGCTATTTCCGGTTGATACCCTGCATTCACCAAAGTTTCGAATCCGGCTTGAATGAGAGCAGATACTCCACCACAAAGAACAGCTTGTTCCCCAAAAAGATCTGTTTCGGTCTCTTCTTTAAAAGAAGTCTCTATGACTCCGGCACGAGTCCCTCCTATTGCCCATGAATAAGCCAGGGCAATTTCTTTGGCTTTTCCGGAATAGTCCTGAAATACAGCAATTAAATTAGGCACCCCTTTTCCTTCGGTATACACTTGTCTTAACATCTGACCAGGACTTTTAGGTGCAACCATGATGACATCTATATTTTCAGGTGGGGTAATCTGGCCGAAATGTATACTAAAACCATGGGAAAACATTAAAACATTTCCCTCTTGTAAATTTTCTTTTATTCCATCTTTGGAATAAACTCGGCTTTGTAATTCGTCGGGGATTAAAATTTGAACAATATCTGCTTTTTTGGCTGCTTCTGCAACACTTGTTACTTTTAATCCGTCTTCTTTTACCAGCTCTATTGATTTACTGCCTTCGTATAGTCCCACAATCACATCAATTCCGCTATCATTTAAGTTAAGCGCTTGAGCCCTTCCTTGACTTCCATACCCAATTACTGCTACAGTCTTTCCTTTTAAATAATCCTTATTTACATCTTTTTCATAATAAATTTTAGCCATTCTTTTACCTCCATTTTATTTTTAAAATTTTAAACATATTTTTATCGCTTTAATAGATAATCAGTAAGAAAGACACGATTATTTTCTTAATTCTTAGATGATCGAACCGTATTTATTCCCCGGGATATCGCAATTTTTCCTGTTCTAACAACTTCTTCCAAACCGAAAGGCCTTAACAATTCAATAAGAGCATTAACCTTGTCCTCTGTACCAGTAGTTTCAATGGTAATAATTTTACTATTAACATCAACCACTTTTGCCCTAAAAATATCTACTGTCTGCATTATTTCCGAACGAATAACCAGAGAAGCAGTTTTTATTTTAATTAATGCCAACTCTCTTTCTACAGAGTTATATGATTGAATATCTTTGACTCTTATCGTGTCAATTAACTTATTTAACTGTTTAACAATTTGCTCTAAGGCTCTTTCATCTCCTTCGACCACAATGGTCATTCTGGAAACTCCGGTTTCACTAGTATGACCAACTGCCAAACTTTCGATATTGAAACCACGACGATTAAACAAGCTTGCCACTCTTGTCAATACTCCTGGATGATCCTTTACCAATACTGCTATTGTATGCCTCATAATTAATCAACTCCTAACATTTTTATTATAGGTGAACCCGGTGCTACCATTGGAAAGACATTTTCCTCTTTAGGGATAAGACAATCAATTAAGACAAAACTATTTAAAGACAGAGCTTTTTCCAACGCGGGATTTAATTCCTTTTTATTGCTTACTCTTATTCCTGTTCCACCGTATGCTTCAACCAATTTTACAAAATCAGGATTCCCGTTTAAGGTAGTTTTTGCATATCTTCTATCAAAAAATAGCTCCTGCCATTGTCTTACCATACCTAAATAACCATTGTTCATAAGAACCAGGGTTATTGCCAGATTTTCTTTTATAGCAGTCGCAATTTCTTGAATGTTCATTTGAAAACTCCCATCGCCTGAAATACATACAACGGTTTTTTTTGGGCTACCTACTTTCGCTCCAATCGCTGCAGGTAAACCATATCCCATGGTTCCTAAACCACCGGATGAAATAAAAGTTCGAGGTTGGGTATATTGATAATACTGAGCAGCCCACATTTGATGTTGACCTACGCTTGTAACTATTACCGCCTCACCCTTAGTTATTTCATCAATTTTTTCTATAATATATTGTGGTTTTAACTCCTCGTTATTTTCATATTTCAAGGGATATTTTCTTTTTAATTCTTTTATTGTTTCCAACCATTCCTTTTCCGTCTTTTCATGGACATATTCATTTAATTTTAGTAATATTTTTTTAACATCACCAACAATCGGAATATCCACTAATACATTCTTGCCAATTTCAGCTGGGTCGATATCGATATGAATAATTTTGGCGTCTGAACAAAATTCAGTTAATTTTCCAGTAACGCGATCATCAAATCTCGTTCCCAGAGCAATGATCAAATCCGCATTACTAATGGCAGAATTTGCATAGAACGTTCCGTGCATTCCTAACATTCCCAAAGACAAAAAATGGTTTTCCGGAAAGGCTCCCAACCCCATCAAGGTTGTAGTGACCGGAATATTTGCCTTAAATGCGAGTTTTTTTAATTCTTCCGAAGCACCTGATATTATGATTCCTCCTCCGGCATAGATAATTGGTTTTCTTGCTTTATCAATTTCTATTGCGGCGTTTTTTATCTGTTTGTCATTCCCTTTAACCGATGGTTGATATCCTAAAAACTTGTCTTTTTTTGGATACTCAAAATCAGTATAGGCTAATTGAACATCTTTTGGAAAATCAATTAATACCGGACCCGGCCTTCCTGTTCGGGCAATATGAAAAGCTTCTTTGATTGTAGAAGCTAAATCTTTGACATCCATTACTATATAGTTATTTTTAGTAATCGGTATAGTAATTCCTGATATGTCAACCTCTTGAAAACCATCGGTCCCAATTAAATTAGTAGAAACCTGCCCCGTAAAAGCAACTAAAGGAATTGAGTCTAAATGGGCATTAGCCAGGCCGGTAACTAAATTAGTAGCTCCTGGTCCAGAAGTTGATATACAAACACCCACCTTTCCAGTAACGCGAGCATAGCCGTCTGCAGCATGTGCTGCTCCCTGCTCATGCTTGGTTAAAATGTTTTTAAAAGAAGCAGTTCTATACATGGCATCATATAAAGGCATAATTGTCCCACCCGGAATCCCGAATACTACCTCTACGCCTTCCTTTTCCATACATTTCACTGCAATTTCTGCTCCGCTTAATTTCATATTATTGCCCTCCTTTTTTAATAAATTTCAATAATTTTATATTGATTTTGTTAATTTCTTTCTTTCATTATTTATTTATATTTTTATATAAAAAGACCCCAGTGGATAAATTCATTTTGTTACTGGAACAAAAGGGACCTATCCGCTGGGGTCTTTTATACCCACGGTGTAACATCAATACTTTTATATTGACATTTTATGCCACTTGGTCCAGACTTTAAACATTAAAACATTTAAACGGAACCCTAGACATACTCCCGAAAAATAAAAAAACTTTCGTCTTTATCTTTGTGTATTAGACAAGATAGGGACGAAAGTAATTATCGTGGTACCACCCTAATTCAATAAAGATATAAAAAATCTTCATTCTCATTAGATTATAAATAACGCTTTAAGCGTCACAGGTTACTCAAACATTTCACCTATGATATTAGAAGATGAGATTTTGGGTAAACTTCTGCTGCCAATTCACACCTACCATTGGCTCTCTTTAGCAATTAGTTTACTTACTTTTTCCTCTATAATTTGCTAATTTTTATTTATTAAAAGTTAGTTTATAATATTTAACTTTAAATGTCAAGCAAAAATATTAAATTTGTCATTTAAAAGATAAAATCGGACTGTTTTTTAATGATTTAAAAATTAAAGCTGGAATACCACGAATTTGCCCGTGATATTCCAGCTTTCCGGTTAATAAATTTAAGCATTTCCTTTTTATTTAATTATTCTACTAAGTTTATACTAGTAAAAATAAAATGTAATTCCAAATTATTCTGATAACTTATGAATAAAAATGCCACTTCTCAATTTTGGTTCAAACCAGGTCGATTTAGGTGGCATTACTTTTTTTACATCAGCTACTGCCATTAAATCTTCTATAGAAGTTGGGAAAAGTGAAAAGGCAACTTTTGCTCCACTATCCACCCTTTTTTCTAATTCTTCTAATCCTCTAATTCCCCCGACAAATTCAATCCTTTTATCGGTTCGGGGATTTTCGATACCTAAAATCGGAGATAGAAGATTATACTGAAGTATGGATACATCCAATCTCCCAACAACATCTTCTTCATTAAAAGTTTCTGCTTTTGCTGTCAATTTATACCACCTGTTATCCAAATACATTCCAAAAGTATGTTTTATTTGCGGTTTATAAGGATTTTTTTCTTCACATGTTTCAACTTTGAATTTTTCGGAAATTTTTTCCATGAATTCTGCTTCAGAATTACTCCATAAATCTTCTACTACTCGGTTATAATCCATAATGTAAAGCTCATTATCAGGAAAAAGCACGGATAAAAAATAATTAAATTCTTCTTTTCCGGTAAAATCTTTAAACTGTTCCCTTCTATTTAAACCTACTTTGACTCCTGAGGCTGCCCGGTGATGCCCGTCAGCTATGTAAAGATAATCGATGTTGGTAAAGGCTTTTATTAATTGATCAATAACCGTTTCATCATCAATAACCCAACAGGTATGCGTGATACCATCTTCGGAAATAAAATCATAAACTGCCTTTTCTTTTTCAATCCAATTGTTAATCAATTTACGAACATTTTTATCTGCTCTATAAGCAAGAAAAATAGGACCGGTATTTGCATCGGTTGTATTAACATGATTTATTCTATCCTGTTCTTTGTCTTTTCGGGTGTTTTCATGTTTTTTTATAACACCATTAAGGTAATCATCAATAGATGTGCAAACGACCAGGCCCGTTTGAGACCTTCCGTTCATAATTTGCCGGTAAATATAAATTTTATTCTTTTTATCCTGAATATAGATTTTTTCTTCCACCATTTTATCCAAGTTTTCTCTGGCTTTTTGATATACTCTTTTATCATACGAATCAATATTAGCTTCAAGATCTATTTCCGATTTTCCTATATGTAAAAAAGAATCAGGATTATCTTTTGCCATTTGTAAGGCTTCTTCCCGATTTAAGACATCATAGGGAGGAGAAGCTACTTTAGTTACAAGTTCTGGTTTAGGCCGTAAAGCCTTAAATGGTTTAATTATTGCCAATTTATATCCTCCAATCTAAAAGTTCTTTTTGATGATTGAGATAATTTCTTGTCCTATTCTTTTTTGAGCATCTTTTGTAGAAGCTCCGATATGAGGGGTAACTGAAACTCTCTCATGATTAACTAATTCTATATTTTTATTTGGTTCTTCAACATATACGTCAATCCCTGCAGCGGCAACTTTACCTGAATTCAATGCTTCCAATAATACTTTTTCGTCAACCACTCCCCCTCGCGCACAGTTTACAAGATATACACCATCTTTCATTTTAGCAAATTTCTCTTCATCAATTATCGGTGATTTATCTTTATTTCCGGGAACATGTAAAGAGATAAAATCAGAATCAGCAAGCAGTTGATCAAAAGATACAAAATTATAATCAGGATAATTTAAATTCGGACCCAGTAAATCGGTATAGATAATTTTCATATCTAAAGCATCTGCTTTTTTCGCCAATATCTGGCCGATGCGACCAAATCCGACAATTCCTAATGTTTTTCCGGAAAGTTCTATCCCTTTATATTGCTTTTTATTCCATTTTCCTTGCCTCATTGTAACATTGGCTATGCCGATAAAGCGGGAAATTGCAAACATGTGACCCAAAACCAGTTCTGCAACCGACTGACTGCTTGCTTTGGGTGTATTTCTTACTTTTACTCCTTTTGATTCTGCATATGCTACATCTATATTATCTACTCCTACTCCACCACGGATAATTAATTTTAAATTTCCTGTTTGCAAAGCAGAATCAATAATTTCTTTTCTTACCTTTGTTGCTGAGCGAACGACAATCACATTAAATTTCCAGACTTGTTCTTTTAAATCTTCCGGACTGAAAAATTGCTCTGTGACATCATAACCCGTGTCTTTCAGAGTTTGTACAGCCCCTTTATCCATTCCATCAGTTACTAATATTTTTATCATTTTGTTTTCCTTCCTATAATCCTAAAATATCATCAATGTTAGAAAGAAGTTCTTCTATATCAGCCAGTGTAAGTTCAGCCATATGGGCTATTCTAAAGGTTTTCTGCTTTAAGCTCCCATAACCGTTAGAAATCATAAAACCTCTTTCACCTAAAGCTTTATTAAGGTCAACAACATTAATATCACGGGTATTTTTTACGCAGGTTACGGTATTAGAAGCATATTTTTCCTGTGCAAATAAGGCAAAATATTCTTTAGCCCAATTTCTAACATAATCTGCCATCTTTGTATGGCGGGTAAAACGATTTTCAAATCCTTCTTCCATCATTTTATTTAATTGATAATCCAAAGCAAACATATGCGAAACTGTCGGTGTTGAAGGATATTGGTAATCTTTCTTTTGAATGCAATTATATATCTGCAGAAGATCAAAATAGGTTCCCCTGAATTCAACCTTTTTGGCTGCTTCCAAAGCTTTTTCGGAGATTGAGCACAAAGAAAGACCGGGGGGTAAACCTAAACATTTTTGACTGGAAGTAATACAAATATCAACTCCCCATTTATCCACTTCTATTTTAGCGCCACCTAAAGAACTTACCGTATCTAAACAAAATATTATTTTTGGATATTTTTTCATCACCAGACTAATCTCTTCCAACGGATTCATAATTCCGGTTGAGGTTTCATTGTGGGTGACAGTGACTAAATCGTATTTTCCACTTGAAAGTACTTCATCCACTTCTTCTGGTAGATTAGGATTTCCCCATTCAACTTCAAATTTATCAGCTGGAATATTACTGTCTTTAGCCATTTTATACCAGCGGTTACCAAAATTACCACAGGAAAAAGCTGCAGCTCTCTTTTGAGTACAGGAACGGACAGCTCCTTCCATTAAACCACTGCCCGAAGAAGTAGAAAGCAATATTTCTTGATCGGTATACATTAATTTTCTCAATTTATCGCTGATATCTCTTTGCAGGTCAGAAGCCTCTTTGGTTCGATGGCCAATCATAGGAGTTGCCATCTTTTGCAGAACATCTTCGGTTACATGGGTGGGTCCGGGGATAAAAAGCTTTTTGTACATAATTCCTTCTCCTTTTTATTTTTTTAATATTATAAATCTCACATTATTCATTACTTATAATATCATTATTTGATTAGATTCGAAATTATTTTTCGCGGTTTGATTTTTTTATTTTGTAAATTTTACATAGAAGGAATAGCAACTTAGAATATAAAACTGAGGTTTGTTAATCATAAGCAAGCACATTTATTATTAGCATAAAAATGTGGTTTCGTCAAATAATTTAATTAAAATTATTTTATTTTAATTTATCATGGAGAAAAAATAAATAATAAATCTCGAATTTTAGTTGATTTTGTAAGATCAGTATAATTATTTCTTTTCTTTAAACATTCTTTTTAAAATGGTTTTATATCCATCAGCACCATAGTTCAAACACTTTTTTACCCTACTGATAGTAGCTGAACTCGCCCCGGTTTTTTCTGCAATTTCATCGTATGTTAAACCATCATTTAACATACGCGCCACTTCTAATCTTTGGCTCAATTCTTTTATCTCATTGATTGTGGCTAAATCTTCAAGAAAATTATTACATTCTTTTTCATCTTTCAAAAATAATATTGCTTTGCATAATTGGTCAGTAAATTTATCTTTCCAGCGATGGCCATCCTCCATAAAAGCACCTCATTTCTTTATTTTTATTTTTTAGCATATTTTCTTCTTTTTTCTAATTCTTTAAATATATCATTCGGAGAAATATTGAAACATCCTAATGCTACTAAGGTATGGAACCATAAATCAGCAACTTCGTATATTATAGCATCCTCTTCTTTATCTTTTAATGCAATAATTACTTCTGCCGCTTCCTCTCCAATCTTTTTAGGCAACAGCTGCTCTGAATTTGCCAACAACTTACAGGTATATGAATCGCTTTTAAAATTTTCTTTTCTATCTTGGATAACCTGATAAATTTCATAAATGATTTTACTATCAGCTTTTAATTGCTTATTCTTATCTTCTCCATTTTTCTCATGCAAAGAAATGGATTTTTCAATATTAACTTCCTTCATTTTTTCTTTTTTAATTTCTGTATAAAAACAGGAAAAATTCCCGGTATGACAAGCAAAACCTTTCTGTTTGACTACAATCAACAAACTATCATTATCGCAATCCAAATAGATATTTTTCACAAATTGAATATTTCCGGAGGTTTCACCTTTATACCATAATTTTTTCCTACTCCTACTATAAAAACAAGTTCTTCCTTTTTCTAAAGTTCTTTTTAGTGATTCTTCATTCATATAAGCCAGCATTAATACTTTTTTGGTTTTTTCATCTTGAATAATCGCCGGGATTAATCCTTCTTTATTAAACTTTAGTTTATCAATAATTTTATTAATCTCTATCAAGCCATGTCTCCTTTTGTCAATCTTATTTTTATGTCTTTTTCCCTCAAATAACTTTTTACTTTTGCTATAGAAAATTCTTTTTTATGAAATATGGAGGCAACTAATGCAGCATCTGCCTTTCCTTTATTAAATACCTCGTATAAATCATAGGGTTTTCCGGCTCCACCGGAGGCAATAACAGGTATGCGGACATTTTCTGACACAATTCTGGTTAGTTCAATATCATATCCTTCTTTTGTTCCGTCTTTGTCCATGCTGGTAAGTAATATTTCTCCGGCTCCTAATTTCTCAACCTTTTTTACCCAATCTATTACTGCTATATTTGTCCCCGTTCTACCTCCGTTAATTACAACTTCCCAACCTGAATTGTTTTTTATTGCATCAACTGCTACTACAATCGTTGAACTGCCAAACCTGGAAGAAGCTTTCTCAATTAATTGCGGATTTAACACGGCTGCTGTATTGATAGATATTTTATCCGCCCCAGCCCTTAATATATGAAATATATCTTCTGAATTCTTTATTCCTCCACCTACCGTAAAAGGTATAAAGACCTCCTTCGCTGTGTTTTTAACTAATTCGATAATGATATTTCTCTTTTCCCAGGATGCTGTAATGTCTAAAAAAACCAGTTCATCTGCCCCTTCTTTTTCATAAAATGAAGCCAGTTCAATAGGGTCTCCTGCATCTACCAAATTTATAAATTTTGTTCCCTTGACCACTCTTCCCTGATTTACATCGAGACAAGGGATAATTCTTTTAGTTAGCATAACAAATTCCTCTTTTATTTTTAGTAAGCTGGTTAAAATACAGTAACAAGTAAAATATGTAATGAGCAATAAGGTGATTGTAACCAAAAAATCATTATTTGCTATAATATCATCTGCAAAGTGCTATAATGTATAAATTGTGCTACGTTGAAATTTATATTAAATTTGGACTTAATCCTAATCTTCTTCACACGATATACAATACGATTTTATTCTGGCTTCTGTCTCCTGAATCCTGACTCCCTCTTTCCTAACTATCCGCTAAACGTTCCACACTAATTTATCTACTTATCGCCAATTTCATCGCATCTCCCAATGCAACAGCTCCATTGTATAATGCTCTTCCAATAATAATTCCTTCCAAACCTTTATCATTAAATTTTGTTAAATCTTTGATATCATTTAAAGAAGCGATTCCTCCTGAAGCTATAAGAGAGATATTGATTATTTTTAACATTTTTTCTATGTTTGCCACATTTGGTCCTTGCATCATACCGTCTCTTTTAATATCAGTGTAAATAATTCGTTTGGCACCTAATCGTTCCATTTCCAGTGCAAAATCAAAAACATCAACAGATGTCATATTCTGCCATCCTTCAATTGCTACATTCCCATCTCTGGCATCAACTCCTGCAATGATTTTTTTTGGAAATTTATGAAATAACCTTTCAGCTAAATCTTTATCTTTCCAAAGAATTGTACCTAATACAATTCTACTCACTCCCAATTTTATTAACATTTCGACTTCTTCGAAATTCCGTATTCCTCCACCGACTTGAATCGGGATACCGACTTTTCTAAGCATTTTTTCTACTATAGAAACATTGGTTAATTTACCATAGCGAGCACCATCCAGGTCTACCACATGAAGTAGTTGAGCACCTTTATTAGCCCAATTTACTGCCATCTTTACAGGATCATCCGAAAATATTTCAATATCTTCAAATTGACCTTCCTTGAGGCGAACACATTGCCCATCTTTAATATCTATCGCAGGAATAATTATCATCAGCTTAATTCTCCAAAATTTTTTAAAATTTTTAATCCCGATATACTACTCTTCTCCGGGTGAAATTGCACACCAAAAAGATTATTTCTTCTTATAGAAGATGGAAAACTTAAACCATAATCAGTTGTAGAAGATATGGCTTTTAGGTTATCTATTTCACAATAATATGAATGAACAAAATAAAAATATAATCCATCCGATATACCTTGAAAAATAGGATTCGGTTTATCATTGAAATGATGGGTAAATGTTATTTTATTCCATCCCATATGCGGACATTTCACTGATTCTTGAAATTTTTTTACATTCCCAGCCAGTAAATCTAATCCTTTAAAAAATCCTCCTTCTTCACCATAGGAAAGTAATAATTGCATACCCAGACAAATACCTAAAAAAGGTTTATTAAGCTTGATTGCTTTAATTAATTCCCTATCTATCTTCTTTCCTCTTAAAGTATTGATAGCATTTCCAAAAGCTCCTACTCCCGGAAGTACAATAGCACTGGCATTATTAATTTTATATGGATCTTCAGTTATTGTTGCTTCATACCCCACTTTTGCGAAGGCATTTTGCACACTCTTTAAATTTCCCATCCCGTAATCTACTATTACTATCATTCTCGTCATTCTCCCATTTATAGGGGTCAGGTCTCAACATTTGACATAACTTAAGCATAGACTCCCACGCCTTTACAGACGTGGTACTCACCTTAACAGACTATCATCTGTCCCGGTTTACCGGGAATTTGCTCTCATCCCCACCTTAACAGATGGGGAATTCCCGCTAAATTAAATAAGATAACCAGAATAGTTATGTCAAATGTTGAGACCTGACCCCTATATTTCATTTTAATCAAACATTCCCTTTGTAGAAGGTATATCACTTGTTCGACTCTCTTTAGTGCATGCTATATCCAAAGCACGTCCGAAAGCTTTAAATATGGCTTCAATAATATGATGGGCGTTTTTCCCATACAGTAAATTTATATGTAAAGTTATTCCCGCATGATAAGAAAAAGCTTTAAAAAATTCTTCGATTAGATTTACTTCGAAAGAACCGACTTTGTCCTGTTCGAATTTAACCTTATAAATTAATTGTCCTCTTCCGCTTAAATCTGAAGCTACTTGAACTAAAGATTCATCCATCGGCAAAATAATAAATCCATATCTTGTTATACCTTTTTTATCTTGCAAAGCTTTTTTGATAGCTGCTCCAAGACAAATACCTATATCTTCCACGGTATGGTGATCATCTACTTCAATGTCCCCTTTGGCTTTTATTTCCAAATCAAAAAAACCGTGTCGGGCGAATAAATCTAACATATGTTTTAAAAAATGTATTTCTGTTTCCAAATGGCTTTTACCTTCTCCATCCAGATTTATTTTTACTTCTATATCGGTCTCCAAAGTCTTTCTTTTAACTTCACTTTTTCTCTCTTTCAAAATAATCAACACCGCCTATTCTTTAAAGTTTTTTAATTCCATTTTATCTATCCATTCTAAAATGTCATTTACGTCTTTTGCTAATAAATCCACTCCTTCATTTAAATAGAGAGTCACTAATTTATTTTCTAAATTAAATTCTTTGCCTAAAACGATTGCTGATAAAAATCTGGTTGTTTTGGATTCATTATTATAATTTTTTACTGTAAGCAGATCATCCCTAATATCACCTATGTAAAGACCTAATTTAGTTTTCAAATTAACAGATAACTTTTTTAGTCCTTCCGGATTAGGTTTACCCGGCACATTATTGGCAGTCATCATTTGTTTATCAATGAGAAAATCAACCCAATCCAATTTTTTTAAAGCAATTTTAGCCTCTTCATCATTTCTACCGGTTAAGACACCAATAGAAAAATTTTGCAAAAAAACTTTCTGTTTTTTATTAAAAATGATTTTTTCATTTTTAATCAAGCCCTCTGTTTTGATGATTGAAGGATAAAATTTATATATATTAAAACAGCTATCTTCGCCTGCGTAAATTTCTTTAAATATCTTGGTAACTAATTTTCTATCCCACAGGTTAAATATTTTTTCTTTTAAATCGTTTTTTTGCTGAATCAATTCAATACTTTTTATCAAATCTCCTCCGGGAGGAAGTATTTTTGTGCAATATGCTTTTAAACTGGGTTTTTCACTCCTCAGTCTGTCTATATCTTTTATTTTTTTCTCCTCAGCTTTCCATAAGTAAAATAAAATAACTGCAGAGGTTAAATCCCAGTCATTATTAAAACCTCCTGCCATTTTAAAATATTCAATCTCTTCCGGAATAATCAATTTCTGTGAACCACTAAATTTTAATATTTTTTTAAAATAGAATTGCACCGTTTGACAAACAGCATTTCTAAAAGAATCCTGAACATCAATTAAAACACCGTCAATATCAAAAACAAGGGTGTCTATTTTGGATACGGATTCTAAAATCTTTTTTTTTATTATAATGTTCTTTTGAAATAAATAAGCTTCTTTAAGTTTTTGTGAAATATACAATAAATTTTCCACTCTTTCTAAAATAATTTTCCTGATTTTAATTAAATATTTTGATCTTCTTTATATCTAATTTCTATGGAACGGGCATGGGCTTCTAATCCCTCTAATCTGGCTAAGCTAGCTATTTTTTTTCCGGATTTCTTTAACCTTTCCTGATCATAGCAAATAATACTGCTTTTTTTAACAAATTCACTCACAGATAACGGGGAAAAATTTCGTGCTCCTCCGGATGTAGGGAGAATATGATTCGGTCCTGCCCAATAATCACCCAAAGGTTCCGGTGAAAAAGCACCGATGAATATTGCTCCCGCATTTTTTATCTCTCCTAATTTTTGCCAGGGATCATCGATCTGCAATTCTAAATGTTCAGGTGCAAAACAATTAATAAAATCAATGATTATTTTATTGTTTTCTGCAACAATTAATTTTCCCTGTTTTTTTAAAGATGCTTGAATAATTTCCTTTCTATCTATTTTTTTTAGCTGAAGTTCAATTTCTTCTTTTACCATTTTTGCCAAAAAAACAGAATTGGTTATTAAAATAGCTGTGGCTTCCCGGTCATGCTCTGCCTGAGAAAGTAAATCACATGCAATATATCGGGGATTAGCTTTCTCGTCAGCCCAGATAAGAATTTCGCTGGGACCTGCCAACATATCTATATCCACTATCCCGAAAACATTTTTTTTGGCAAGTGTTACGTATGTATTTCCGGGACCTACAATTTTATCTACCTTTTTTACAGTTTCTGTTCCGTACGCTAAGGCAGCTATAGCTTGAGCTCCTCCTATTTTATAAATCTCCGATAAACCTAATTCTTCTGCAGTAGCCAATACATAAGAATTTATTTTACCCTTAGAAGAAGGGGGATTGACCACTGCAATCTCTTTCACTCCCGCAATCATTGCAGGTACCGCAGACATCATCAGAGTCGAAGGATAAGCCGCTGTTCCTCCGGGAATATACAACCCGACTCTTTCAATCGGATTTAAGATTTGACCTAAAATAACACCTTTCTCATTCGGAGTGAACCATGAATTTTCTTTCTGGTGCAAGTGATATTTTTTAATTCTCTTTATGGCTTCTTTTATTGTCTCCATCAATTCTTTATCAACTTCCTGCCTTGCAATTTCAAATTCTTCCGGCTTTACTAATATCTCGGCAGGTTTCAAATCAGTCTTATCAAATTTTTTGGTAAATTCAAGGAGGGCTTTATCACCTTCCCCTTTAATTCTTGCAATAATTTCTCTCACTTTTTCTTCAACTTCATCGATTGAATTGTTTTCAAAATAACTCTTTTTATATATACTCTCTATATTATCTTTATTGTTTTCATTTAAGAAAATAGTTTTAATCAAATTTAAAATCAATCCTTTCTTTATCAATTTCTCACTCTTAATTCAAAATGGTATTTTAACTATTTTGTTTTATCTAAAGCTGGAACGATGGCTTGTTTAATATCTTTTAAAAAATGAGTAATTTTATCATGTTTTATTTTATAACTAATCCGATTCACGATCAGCTGAACACTAAGAGTCGTTATTTCATCGACAACCACCAGATTATTTTCTTTTAAAGTGCGACCGGTAGATACAATATCGACAATCATATCCGCCAAACCTACCTGGGGAGCCAATTCTACTGAACCATACAGCTTAATTATCTCCACATATATCCCTTTTTGCCTGAAATAATCTCCCGCAATATGAGGATATTTAGTTGCTATTTTCAAACGATGACCGTTATTTTTATAAATATTTTCTTGATTTCGACTTTCCGGAGCAGCTAAAATCATTTTATATTTACCAAGTTTTAAATCCAGCAGCTTGTAAACATCCTTTTTTTCTTCCAGTAAAACATCTTCTCCCACGATTCCAATATCCGCTACCCCGCATTCTACATATGTCGGATTATCTTTCGGTTTAGTGATAATAAATTTTATGCTTTTTTCACGATTATAAAATGAAAGCTTTCTATTGATTTCCTTTCCACCTTTTAGATCTATTCCTATCCTTTCCAGTAATTGAATTGAAGATTTTAACAATCTTCCGCTTGGTAAAGCAATGACTAAACATTTTACATTGTTTTCTCTATTCATAAGTTATATTTTCCTCATTTCCAGAAATAGTTTCAATTCTTTTTATTTTATTTGATTCATTGTTTTCTACTACTAAAATATAATCTATTTTATAATAACGGGCATAATTCAATGTTTCTTCAAACTTTTTTCCACCAATTTCTAATTCTACAATTGCCCCTTTTTCTCTAAATTTATTTGCCAATATCATTGCTTTTTGGAAATAATTTTTATTGTTCTGATAATACACTAAATACTTATCCGGCATCTTTATCTTTAATGAATTTACATCTTCCTTCTCCAAAATTGTAGCCAATCTTTCTATCCCGATAGCAAATCCGGTAGAAGGTAGGTTTTCCCCGAATTTCGAACATAAATTATCATATCTTCCTCCTCCACACACAGGAAATCCTAAATAATCAGTATAACCTTCAAATATAATTCCAGTATAATAATCATAATTTCGTATAATTCCCAAATCTATAAGAATATATTCTTCCAGTCCATAATCTCTCAAAAGACTATAGACTTCTTCTATTTTTTTTAGAGCAGATAGCGATAATTTATTGTCTACCATTTTTTCTGCTTCTATTAATATTTCTTTTCCTCCCCTTAGGGTTGGTATTTTTAAAATAAATTCCTTTTCTCTATCCTTTATGTCTTCAAAGGATAATATCTTTTCCAGTAACACAAAATCTTTATTCAAAATTGCGTTTTTAATTTCCTGTTTTCTTTCCTCTTTAACTTTTATTGATTCCATAATTCCATTAAAAAAATTGACATGATTTATATCTATAAAAAAATTATTCAAGCCACTATTCTTCAAACATTCTACAGCTAAAGTAATAATCTCTGCATCCGATTTGTTATTATTTATTCCGATTAACTCTACTCCTGCCTGACAAAACTCTTTTTGGCTTCCTACTTTATTGTCATATCTGAATACATTTCCTATATAATATAACCTTAATGGTCTTGGCTCCAATTGCATTTTAGTTGAAACCAATCTGGCAATAGATTTAGTCATCTCCGGACGGAGGACAACAATATTGCCTTCCCGGTCAAAAAATTTAATCATTTCTTTTTTCATAATTAATCCTGAGCCCTGTGATAATATCTCATAAAATTCGAAAGTAGGAATAATTATCTCCCGGTAGCCCCATTGACTAAAGATTTGACTTATTTTATTTTCCAAAAATCTTCTCCTTAAAACTTCATCCGGTAACAAGTCATTTAGACCTCGAGAAATATTCATCTATTAATACCTATCCTCCTTTCCTTATAAACTATTATACGGTATTTCCCATTATTTTATATTTTATTTACTTTTACTAGTTAAAGCATTAACGTGTTAAAGATTAACAAAAATTCTAACATCAAAAATAATTTTTGTCAATATTTTTTTCCCTCTTCACTTTTTCACATCGGTAAAAAACATACCAACTCTATCCCGTATTATCTTTTCCCAAGTTCTTCGTCCAGGAATTCCCTTATAACTTTTCTGTCAAACAGCATACCCCCTCAATTCTAATTTTTTCGAATGCCAATAAAATAGACCTCAATTCCAATTCAAAAGGTTATATCAAATACGAAATCCCGACCTCGTCAATTTCAGAATTCTCCTGCCATCGATGGAAAAATTACATTACCCTACTGGAATTTCTCCACTACCCTACTGGAATAATTCTACACCCCCTAGTGGAATTTTTCCACACTAACAGCAACAAGTAAGAACAGTAACAAATAGAACAGCAACAACATTAGGGTGGAATTTTTTCCTGCTGGTGCTGCTGTTGCCGCTGCCTTT
>CAZMLS010000010.1:0-30755 GCA_964567215.1 uncultured Atribacterota bacterium
TTGTTTCATCGGTGCATTGGAGAATGGGTCAATTGGTGAATTAATTTATTGGAGGATTGACTATTGAATAAATTAGCTGAAAAAATGACTTCATGGATTGAAAATGAAGTAAAAAATGCAAAAGCCAATGGCGTCATATATGGATTAAGCGGTGGAATAGATTCTGCAGTCGTGGCAGTATTGTGTAAAAAAATATTTCCAAAAAATAGTTTAGCTTTAATTTTGCCATGTCACAGTATTGGTGAAGACATTAAGGATGCACAAGAATTAATTAAGAAATTTAATATTAATTACCAAGTCGTTGAATTATCAAAAATCTATGATTCCTTCTCATCTTTATTATCGGGAAAATTAAAAAAAAATGTGCATGATGATAATTTGGCAAGAGCAAATATAAAACCAAGATTAAGAATGATAAGCTTATACTATTTTGCAAATAGTTTAAATTATCTGGTTGTAGGTACAAGCAACAAAAGCGAGATAATGATAGGATACTCTACAAAATATGGTGACAGTGGTGCAGATATTTTTCCATTGGGGAATTTATTAAAAAGTCAGGTTGTCGAGTTGGCAAAATATCTAGATGTTACAAAAAGAATGATAACAAAACCACCTTCTGCGGGATTATGGAAAGGGCAGACCGATGAAGAAGAGATGGGAATAACTTATGCTCAGTTGGATGAATATCTAACAAGTGGTGAATTGAATGACAAGAAAATTAAAAAAATTATAGAAACGAAGATAGAATTAAGTAAACATAAACGAAACACTCCGAACATTTTCCAATCAACGAATTAACTAACCATTTTTAAGACATTAAAGAGGAAGTTTACCTGCAGCTAATTTATTGAATATACCTTATTTGTATGCTAAAATTAATAAATATTGATAGGAACCATATTTATTATAATGTATAAGATGATAAGGAGATATAAACTATGTCTGGACATTCAAAATGGAGTACGATTAAAAGAAAAAAAGGTAAAGCAGACGCTCAAAGAGGGAAGTTATTCACCAAATTAATTCGTGTTATTACCGTGGCTGCTCGTTCCGGAGGGGGAGACTCTGAAACAAATGTAAAACTTAAAACCGCTATTCAATTAGCTAAAGAAAACAATATGCCTAATGATAATATCGAAAGAGCAATAAAAAAAGGAACTGGAGGACTTGGCGGTGTTTCATATGAAGAATTATTATATGAAGGTTATGGCCCGGGAGGAGTTGCAGTTTTAATTGATGCTTTAACTGATAACAGAAACAGAACAGTTCCGGAACTTAGAAAAATATTTTCAAAAAATGGTGGTAACCTGGGCGAAAGTGGGTGTGTAGCTTGGATGTTTGATAAAAGAGGTTATTTTGTTTTCGAAAAAACAAAAGTTGATGAAAATGTTATTTTCGATTTAGCACTTGAAGCTGAAGCTGAAGATGTAAAATCAGATAATGAAAACATTGAGGTTATTACCTTACCTGAAAATCACGAAAAATTTGAAAAATTAATTAAAGAAAAAAACAGCGAATATATAATTAGTGAGATTACATTTCTTCCTAAAACGACTATTGAACTAGAGGGTAAAAAAGCAATGCAAATGATCAACTTAATAGAACAGCTTGAAGATAATGATGATGTGCAGAAAGTATATGCAAATTTTAATATTTCAGATGAAATAATGGAAGAAATTTCAACAAATAAGGATAGAGCATGATTGTCTTAGGCATTGATCCCGGTCTTGCTAGTAATGGATATGGTTTGGTTGGTTATGAAAATAAAAAAATATTTCCTGTTAAATATGGTTGTATAACAACTGACAAAAATAGTATCTTTACCCATAGAATAAAAAAAATACATTATGAAATAAAAGAATTAATTGTAAAATATAATCCTCAGGAAGTAGCCATTGAGAAGTTATTTTTTAACAAAAATATAAAAACCGCTCTTACGGTTAGCAATGTATATGGAGCGATTGCTTTAACGGTATCTTTAGCCGGACTAGAACTTTATGAATACACTCCTCTACAAATCAAACAGGCGATGGTGGGAAATGGAAGAGCTGATAAATATCAAGTGCAATCTATGGTAAAAATATTACTGAATTTAGAGAAAATACCTCGCCCTGATCATGCAGCAGATGCTTTGGCTGCAGCAATCTGTCATTTACATACAAAGTATTAAAACAGTGTCGAGTATCAAGTATATAGTATCGAGTTAAGAGGATAGAAAACTAAAATCAGGGATCAAATTCGTTTATCGTATTTCGTATATTAACGTATAGCGTTTAGCGGATATTAAAGAAAAAGAAAAGAAGGAAGCCAGAATAAATAAAACAGTATACAATGTTATAACATGTAATATTCTAACTACTGACTCCTAAATTCTAGATACAAAAATGGTTTTAAAAGTTTTGAGCTTTAAACTATGCTTTTTCGCTTTTAGCTTTGCGTTATTAGCTATATGTCAACCAATTAATCGATTGAATTATCTATAAATAAATGGAACAGATTTTTATCTTAGAATTATTCCAGGAGGTTTAAATTTGATATTTTTTTTACAAGGAAAAATTGAATCAGTCGGTGTTGGCCACCTCGTTATGGATGTTAATAATGTGGGTTATTATATTCATATTCCTACCTATGTTAATTTTTCCTTAAAAATTGGCGAAATAGTAAAAATTTATACCCATTTATATTTAAGAGAAGATAAAATCATGTTGTTTGGATTTTTAACCCGGAAAGAAAAAATATTTTTTGAATTGCTCATAAGTACACCAGGAGTTGGACCAAAAGTGGGATTAAAAGTTTTATCCAAAATGACTCCTGATAATTTTAACCAGGCAATTTTACGAGAAGATATTGATTCCATTACAGCTATTGGAGGAATTGGTAATAAATTAGCAAAAAAAATCATTCTGGAATTAAAAGAAAAAATAAAAAAATCTACACTAAAAGAGGTAGGCGAAGTAAGAATATTTAAATCCAAAGATATGCAGGATGCGATAGACGCTCTAAAGACATTGGGATATACTAATAAAAAAGCAATATTTGCAATAAATAAAACACAGGAAAAGTTTAAAGAAAAATTAACCGTGGAAGAATTAATCAGGGAATCTCTAAAAATTGTATAAAATGCAAAGTACATTGTAAACTTTTTGTTTTATAGGAGTAAATGGATGGAACCAAAAGAAAAAATTCTAGATTTAGGATTAAAAAAAGAAGAATCGGATGTAGATATCAACCTTAGACCTAGATTACTTAAAGAATTTATTGGTCAGGAAAAAATCAAAAAGAATTTGCATATTTATGTCAGTGCTGCTCGAAAAAGAAATGAACCGATTGATCACGTTCTTCTATACGGTCCACCGGGATTGGGTAAAACAACTTTGGCTTATATTATATCTGCTGAAATGGGAGTAAATATTAAAATGACCTCAGGACCGGTTATTGAAAGAGCCGGAGATTTAGCTGCCATTCTTACTAATTTGCAAGACAATGATGTTTTGTTTATAGATGAAATTCATCGTTTAAATCGTTCAGTTGAAGAGATATTATACCCGGCTATGGAAGATTTTGAATTGGATATACTTATTGGAAAAGGTCCAAGTGCGCGTTCAATTCGCATCAGCTTACCTAAATTTACTCTGATTGGAGCGACCACACGGACAGGATTAATTACTTCTCCGCTAAGAAGCCGTTTTGGGGTTATAACACGGGTTGGTTATTACGAAGAAGAAGATCTTCTGGAAATAGTCCTAAGGTCCTCCCAAATACTAAAAGTAGAGATAACTAAGAATGCGGCTGTTGAAATAGGAAAAAGATCAAGGGGAACTCCCCGAATTGCCAATAGACTTTTACGCCGGTTAAGGGATTATGCTCAAATTAAAGGGAATGGAATTATTAACAAAGAAATTGCCGATTTTGGATTACAGATGATGGAAATTGATGATCATGGTTTATGTAATATAGATAAAAAATTACTCATCACGATAATAGATAAATTTTCCGGCGGTCCAGTAGGATTGAAAACACTTGCTGCGTCAATAAGCGAAGATAATGATACTATTTGTGACGTTTATGAACCATTTCTTTTACAAAAAGGTTTTTTATTCAGAACGCCAAAAGGAAGAGTTGCCACAGATTTGGCCTATAATTATTTTGGTAAAAAGAGAAAAGGAGAACGTCAGGGAAAATTATTATAGAAAAAATTAGTGATTAGCAAAACTAGCGTAGAACGTATAACGAATAGTGTGTAATATCACGGTGTACCGTGATGGGTAAAGAAAAAGAAATACGAACGAAGAATTTAAAGAGGAGATAGATTTATTGATAAAGTTAAATATAGGAAAAGTTAATAAATTTTTTTTATTTTTAGGGATAAGTATGTTTTTCATATTTACGTTTACAAACAATGCATTAACCGCAGGAAAAAATCCTTCTCTTCGGGTAGGAATTTTTTTAAATCAGAACGAAATGAATATAAGCGGGGATGGGCTCTTTGAAATTTATAATTTAAAAACCAACAAATTGATTACTAGAGAAAATGGCGGGATAGTGAAGATGATTTCCCACGTAAAAGGGATAAAAATATTGGAAAAAGGGATGTATTCCGGTCCTGTAAAAGTGATTCCGGTCGGTAAAACACAAATTATAGTTATAGTGAATGGACAAAAATATCGATATAGAGGGAACCTCGAAGTCGTACATGATGTGGATAGTAATAAATTAAATATAATTAACATTATCGGTATTGAGGAATATCTTTATGGCGTTTTGAAAAAAGAGATTTCTCCGAACTGGCCAGGTGAAACTTTAAAGGCGCAAGCAATTGCGGCAAGAACTTTTGCCATTTTTAATATGAACAAGTATGTAGAAAAAGGCTATAATTTGGATGCATCTACAAATAGCCAGGCTTATGGTGGAGTAAATCACGAAAGTCCTTTGACTAATAATGCGGTTAACACTACTAAAGGTAAAATAATGGTTTATAATGGAAAAGCGATTAATGCGGTTTATCATTCTGATAGTGGTGGCTATACTGCTAATAGTGAAGATGTATGGGGAAGTTATCTTCCATATTTAAGAGGAGTAGAATCAACATTTGAAGAGCTTGTTTCTCCTACGCACCATAGATGGGATTATTCAATTAGTGAAAGAGATCTGGTAAAAATATTACAGAAAAAAGGGTATAATCTGGATTCAGTTATTGACGTGGAATTAGTTAAAGATAAGAAGAGTGGGAGAGTGAGTAGATTGGGTTTTGTTTCCAATAACAATGGAATCGACTATATGGAAGCTAAAGAATTTAGAAGTTTAATTGGCTTTGAGGTTATCAGAAGTACTATTTTTAACTTTGAAACAGTTAGGGAAAAATCGGTTCAAAAAACGGAACAAACAGTAAAGGAAATTAATAAAAATTCAGAGCAGAATCAATCGGTAACAGAAATTTTGGAACAAAAAAAAGATTGGACTATTAGAGAATTACTCGATTTGATGAAAGAAAGAAAAAAAGAGAAAGAGAAAGAGAAAGAGAAAGAGAAAATAGAAAACAATAAACAAACAATCTATTTGCAATTACCTTTAATTTTTAAAATTTCCGGGATGGGAAATGGTCATGGTGTTGGGATGTCTCAATGGGGTGCTTATGGTATGGCGCTGCAAGGAAGCAGTTATCAGGATATATTAAATTATTATTATCAGGGAATTGATATTATAAAAAAATATTAAAAGAATATCATTTGGAGATTTATGAAATTAAAAGAATTTGATTACTATCTTCCTACGGGATTTATTGCTCAAAAACCGATGAAGCCGAGAGACCATAGCCGGTTAATGGTTTTAAATCGTTCAAAAAAAGAAGTTAAGCATAGGATTTTTAAAGATATAGTAGAGTATCTTAAAGATGGAGACGTATTAGTTTTAAATAATTCCAGGGTTTTACCATCAAGATTATATGGATACAAAGAGCAGACCAAGGGAAAAGTAGAAGTGCTTCTGGTAAAATCCTTAGATAAAGAAAATTGGGAAATTTTGGCAAAACCGGGAAAAAGAATTCATGTCGGGACAAAATTAATATTTTCTACCGAGCTAAGCGGGATTATTAAAGGGAAAGATGAAGAAAAAGGTAGTTACAATATTAAGTTTAACTTTAATGGAAATTTTAAAGAAATATTGAAAAAAATCGGACAAATGCCGACCCCACCCTATATTAAAGAAAAATTGGAAAAAAAAGAAGATTATCAGACTGTATATGCTGATAATGAGGGTTCAATAGCTGCACCAACCGCAGGTTTTCATTTTACCAAATCTTTATTTAATGAGATCACTGTCAAGGGGGTAGAAATAGTATTTCTTGTTCTGCATGTGGGGAGAGGAACTTTTGAACCCATTAGAGTAACTGAATTAAAAGATCATAGAATGTCTTCAGAGTTTTATTCTATATCTCAAGAAAGTGCGGAAAAACTAAACCGGGCTCGTTCTAAAAAAAGAAGAATCATTTCAGTTGGTACAACCACAACCCGCACTCTGGAATCAGCTTTTAATAATAAAACTAAAAGAATAATGAGTGGTGGCGGGTGGAGTGAGATATTTATTTATCCCGGTTATCAATTTAAAGCCATTGATGTGTTAATTACCAATTTTCACCTTCCTAAATCAACTCCGTTAATGATGGCATCGGCTTTTGCAGGGAAAAATTTTCTTTTAAAAGCATACCTGGAAGCGATTGAAGAAAAATATAGATTCTATAGTTTTGGAGATGCAATGATTATTGTTTAGGTATCGAATAAGAAAACGGTATATTATAGTATTAAGTATCGAGTATATGGTGAAAAAGACAAGATATAAGGAAAAATGCGGGAAGAAGTAGTCTAACAATTTACTATTTAAATTGTCGTTAGTGAGCAATTTGTTAGGGAAGAGAAGACTATAAAGACAGAACCGATTTGTAGATTATAAATTTAAACTCTATTTCTTAATCTTTTCATTTTTACTATATAGCATACAAGATAAGAAAGAAGAAATTTAATAGATAAAACAACCTATAAATTTTAAATTTTGAGCTATGGTTTTACGTTTTACGCTTTTCGTTTTTCACTATACAATACGTATACTGTAATATCTTGTACATTTATGTGAATGGAATCCCTAATTAACTAATAAGAAAGGTAGTAAATATTTTGTCTATCAAATTTGAAGTATTGAAAAAATCAAAAAAAACAAAAGCAAGATTGGGGAAATTACTTACCCCTCACGGAGTAATTGATACCCCGGTGTTTATGCCGGTAGGAACAAAGGCAACTGTAAAAGCAATGACTCCTGGAGAATTAGAAAAATTAAAAGTAAATATAATTCTAAGTAACTCTTATCATTTATATTTAAAACCCGGACATACTTTAATCGCCAAAGCTGGCGGATTGCATAAATTCATGGGTTGGAATGGATCCATATTAACAGATAGCGGAGGCTTTCAGATTTTTAGCTTGGGAAAATTAAATAAAATAAGTGATGAAGGTGTATTTTTTAATTCTCATATTGACGGAAGCAAACATTTTGTTGATCCTGAAAAAGCCATGGAGATTCAAATGGCTTTAGGCTCCGATATTGCTATGGCATTTGATGAATGTTCGCCTTATCCGGTGGGACGGTATCAAGTGGAAACTGCTGCTCAAAGAACTCTACAATGGGCTAAAAGATGCAAAGAGGTACACAATAGCCCCAAGCAAAGTTTGTTTGGAATCGTTCAAGGAGGCGCCTATAAAGATTTAAGAATCGAAAATGCCAGGAAGCTGGTAGCATTGGATTTTCCCGGATATGCTATAGGGGGTTTGAGTGTGGGAGAGCCGAAACTACTTATGTATGAAGTGCTGGATTACACGGTTCCCTGTTTGCCCCAGGAAAAACCCCGGTATTTAATGGGGGTAGGAGCACCTCAAAGTATATTGGAAGGAGTAATTAGAGGAGTAGATATGTTTGATTGTGTTCTTCCAACAAGGAATGCAAGAAATGGTTCGCTTTTTACTTCTTCCGGAAAAATATCTATTACTAATACAAAATACAAGGATGATTTAACTCCCCTCGATTCTGAATGCCATTGTTACACATGTAAGAATTTTACTAAAGCCTATTTGCGGCATCTTTATATGTCGAAAGAAATACTTAGTTCAATTTTAGGAACAATTCACAACCTTCATTTTATGGCAGAATTGATGAAAAATATAAGATTGGCTTTACAGGAAGATAGGATATTAGAATATAAAGAGGAATTTCTTTCCAAATTTCTTGTTTAATTGTCTAATTATTAAAAACAATAGAACAAGAAGTAGAAAAAGATAGAGAAAATACAAAATCATTTGAAAAATATTCTGAAAATAATTTGCTAATTGAAACTAAATTATGTATAATTTATAAAGTATTTTACAAAACAAAAACATGAAAGGAATGATTAAAAAAAATGGAAGCTCTTCAACAATTTTTACCCTTGATCGTTATATTTGGTATATTTTATTTTATACTTATTCGTCCTCAGCAACAAAAACAAAAAAAGCACAAAGCGATGTTAGGAAACATGCAAAAAGGTGACAAAGTTGTCACAATTGGCGGCGTTTACGGTATTATTAAAGAAATTAAAAATGATACTCTAACACTTGAAATCGCAAAAGATGTATTTATAAATACTACCCGCAATGCAATCGGTCAAAAAAGATAGAAATATTTTTTTCATAAAAGAAAAAAATTCTTGAAAGTAAGGCAATAATAAAAAATAAAAGGCAGGTACTATTTTATACCTGCCTTTTATTTTTTTAAGAGTGATTTATAAATATTTTTATAGGTTTTTCGTTGACAAAGAAATTATTAAAATACTATAATTAAAAAGTTAACCTTTACAATAATAAAAAATCATTTAGAAATAAAAATATACTAAAAATGAAAGGGAGGATTTTTATATGAATCTTAATAAAACTGCCAGAATTGTCAGCGTTTTTATAGTGATAGCTGTTGCAGTTATTTTTGCATTTCCTCTAGATGAAAAAATAAATCTGGGATTAGATTTACAAGGAGGTTCTCACGTAATTTTAGAGTGTAAGGACAGTCCAAATGCTTTGGTCGATGACGATGCTGTAAATAGGGTTTTGGAAGTAATAAGAAATCGTGTCGATCAACTTGGAGTATCAGAACCAGTCATACAAAGGCAGGGCAGTAATAGGATTTTAGTTCAGTTACCCGGGATTGATGACCCGGAAACAGCAGTTGATTTAATCGGAAAAACTGCACTTTTGGAATTTAAAGATGAAGAAGGAGAAACACTCATGACCGGGGCACATTTACTGAATGCCAAGGAGACTTTCGATCAATTTGGACGACCAATTATTACCATAGAATTTGATAAAACCGGTGCCACGGAATTTAGTAAAGCTACTTCAAGTAATGTGGGCAAAGTATTAGCAATTACTCTGGATGATAAAGAAATATCTGCACCTGTTGTGCAAGAGCCTATTTTAGATGGGCAAGCCAGAATAACAGGTAGTTTTACCGTAGACAGTGCTAAACAATTGGCGCTCCTTTTACGTTCAGGTTCCTTACCCGTTAAAGTAGAAATTTTAGAAAATAGGTCAGTTGGGCCTTCTTTGGGAAAAGATTCTATTGATAAAGGTATTAAGGCCGGTTTGGTTGGTTTAATTTTAATCTTGGTATTTATGGTTGTTTATTATAAAAAATTTGGCTTGATTGCAGATTTTGCGTTAATGATTTGTATGTTAATTATTATTGGTGCTTTAGCCGGCTTTAAAGCGACTTTAACTTTACCTGGAATTGCCGGAATGATTCTTACTATTGGTATGGCTGTAGACGCAAATATTTTAATATTTGAAAGAATAAAAGAAGAGTTAAAATTAGGAAAAACTTTCCGCGCATCGATTGATGCAGGTTTTAACAAAGCTTTCCGTACAATATTTGATGCCAATGTAACTACTTTAATAGCAGCAGTTGCTTTATTGTATTTTGGTACTGGAGCGATTCGAGGTTTTGCAGTAACTTTAAGTATTGGTATCTTGGCCAGTATGTTTACCGCAATTGTAGTTACAAAAATTATTTTAGAGTTATTGTCTGTAAAAGCTCACTCTAAAATATTAGCATAGATGTAGTTAAGGAGGATTTTATTAATGGACTTTATTGGAAAAAGAAATTTTGATTTTGTAAAAAATAGAAAAGTAGTTTATATAATGTCTGCAGTAATAATTCTGGTTGGTATCATCTCGATTATTTTTCAGGGTTTTAATTATGGTATTGATTTTGCAGGCGGAAGCCTACTTCAGATAAAATTTGATGATCCCGCATCTATTACCGAAGTACGTAATATTCTTGGAGAATTTGATTTAAGCCAAAGCACTATTCAGGACTTAAGTGATAATGAATTTGTGATAAGAACTGAAAAAATTAATCCGGAAAAAAGAAAAGAAATTTTGTCGGTTTTAAGAGAAAATTTATCAGATTTAGAAGTTTTGCGAGTAGAAACCGTTGGCCCGGTCATCGGAGAAAATTTAAAGAAGACAGCCTTATATGCTATACTTTTTGCCTTTATGGGAATTATTCTATATATAACGGTAAGGTTTGAATTTAAATATTCTATTATTTCCATATTAGCACTTTCTCATGATTGCCTTATTGTTTTAGGGATTTTTTCTTTATTTCAGAAGGAAATAACCATTTCAATTATAGCGGCGGTTTTAACCATAGTGGGATATTCCTTAAATAACACGATAGTTATTTTGGATAGATTAAGAGAAAATATTAAATTTAGAACAAGAGAAAGTTTTGGAAATGTAGTAAATCTTAGCGTAAATCAATCCTTATCCAGAACAATAAATACTGCTCTAACAACTGTTCTTCCTGTTTTGGCAATTTATTTCTTTGGAGGAAGTATACTATCTGATTTTGCATTAGCTTTATTTATTGGAATGGTTGCCGGAACTTATTCTTCAATATTTATTGCTTCTCCCTTATTGGTTGATTGGAAGAGTATAAACAAAGAAAGACATAGAAGAATTCGTAAGTCTACTAAAAAAGGAAAATAAAATATATAAAATAATAAACTGACAGGTTCAGTAATGGGAAAACAAAATGTCAGAATGTAATGATTTAGGAAAAATACTATTATATTTTGGTATCATCTTAATTGTGTTAGGTGGTATTTTTTTATTAAACGAAAAATATCCTTTTATTTGTAAGATTCCCGGCAATATCATCATTCGTAGAAAAAATATCGCATTTTTCTTTCCCTTAGGAATATGTATTTTAATAAGTGTTATTCTTAACCTTATTTTACGAATTTTTAAGTTTTAATTAAACGAATGTAAAAAAAATGAATTGAAATAATTTTGGTAAGCATTAGATTTAGAGTATTTACTTCAGTTCATGTAATTTTCTTTACAAATTTATAAGAAAAAATAAAAAGCGATTTTGAACCCTTTTGTTTTAAGTTAATTTTTAGCAAGATTTTTATAAAGTATCATTTTCTTAATTTCCTTGTACGATAAATACTGTCTGACACCCGATACAATATTTAAGAAAGGAGAAAAGAGACAATAAAGTGGCATATATGTAAGGAAGAAAAAGAATTGCAATTGGAATTGTCCAGAGAACTGAATATTTCTCCAATATTGGCTCAATTGTTGATAAATAGAGGGATGAAAGACTCTTCCGAAATAAAGAAATTCCTGAAAGCAGATTTTGAAAATTTAAACAGTCCCAACCTATTTACAGATATGACGAAAGCTTTAGATAGGATTATTTGTGCAATACAACATGATGAGCGAATTTTAATCTACGGAGATTATGATGTTGACGGTTTGACTAGTACCGCCTTACTATTTTTGGTATTTAAAGAAATTACTACAAATATATATTATTATATTCCCAATCGATTTCAAGAAGGATATGGATTAAACGAGCAAGCAATAAATACAGCTTTTAATAATAAGATTAAACTGATTATTACCGTTGATTGCGGCACCAGTTCAGTTTATGAAATAGAGAAAGCAAAAGATCTCGGAATTGATGTTATTATATCTGACCATCATATTCCGCAGGATAATATTCCATCTGCTTTTGCAGTCATCAATCCAAAATGTGATGAAAAATATCCTTTCAAGGAATTAGCAGGAGTAGGGGTAAGTTTTAAAATTGCTCAAGCTCTTTATGGCAGGTTAAACAAAAATCAAGATAATTTATATAAATTTCTTGATTTTGTTGCCTTAGGATCAATTGCTGATTCGGTACCTTTTATCGGTGAAAATCGTGTTTTAATCAAATATGGACTTAAGATTCTCAATCAGACCAAAAAAGAAGGATTAAAGGCTTTAATCAAGGAATGTGGATTGAACAAAGGTGAGATTACTACAAAAGATATAAATTACGCTTTAGCACCCAGATTAAATGCGGCGGGGCGATTGGACGATCCAAAACTTGCCTTGGATCTCTTATTAGCTGAATCTAAATCAAAAGCCAAGTATTTAGCCGGGAAACTTAGCGAAATAAATAGAAATAGAAGAACTATCGGGGATAACATTTTAAAAGAAGCAAAAATACAAGCTCAAAAACAGATAAGTGAAGAAAATAATTCCGTGTTGGTTCTTTCAGCAAATAATTGGAATCAGGGAGTTATTGGAATTATCGCTTCCAGATTGGTAGAAGAATTTAATCGCCCTACTATCGTTATTTCCACTAAAGACGACATGGGGAAAGGTTCAGGAAGAAGTACCCGGAATTTTCACTTATATAAAGCTATTGAGCAATGCAAAGAGTTTTTAGAAAATTATGGTGGTCATAAGCATGCTGCGGGTATAGGAATAAAATCTGAAAATATATCGGAATTTAAGTTAAAAATGAATAAAATATCTCAAAGTTTCATGACGGAAAAGGACTTAATTCCGGAATTAGAAATAGATGCTTCTATATTATTAAACGAAATAAACTTTAGTTTAATTAAAGACATTGATGCCTTGGAGCCTTTTGGTCTTGCCAACCCGAAACCTGTATTTTGTAGTTTTAAAAATAATATATTTAATTGGAGATTAGTTGGAGAGAAAAAGAAACATCTTAAATTGAAAGTGATTGAAAAAGATAGGCTACTCGATGGTATTGGATTTAAATTGGCTAAAGTTGGAAGTCAAGTACTTACAGATAGCAAGATAGTTAACCTGGCATTTAATATTGAGTTAAATAAATGGAATGGTGCAGAAAATATACAAATAAATATAAAGGATATCAACGATAACTGTTTGGAGGGTATGTAAAATGATAAACTTAAAGGAGAAAATTAGAAATATTTCCGATTTTCCGGTTAAAGGTATTCAGTTTAAGGACATTACTACTTTATTAAAAGACAATGAAGCTTTTAAATACAGTGTTGATATGGTTGCTGAACATTGCAAAGAATATCAAATTGACTTTATTGCCGGCATAGAAGCACGCGGTTTCATTATAGGTGCGCCGGTAGCCTATAAATTGGGAGTCGGATTTTTACCCATTAGAAAACCTAATAAATTGCCCAGTGAAATAGAAAGCATCTCTTACCAGTTGGAATATGGTGAAAATACTTTAGAAATGCACAAAGACGCAATTTCAGATGGAGATAGAATCATGGTTGTGGATGACTTATTGGCAACAGGAGGTACTACAGCTGCAGTATTTAAATTAATTGAAAAGTTAGGAGGAAAAATTGTCGGTGCTTCTTTTATCATCGAACTTACTTTTCTAAATCCACGTAAAAAAATGAAAAAATATGATGTTTTTTCATTAGTAGAATATAATTAGTTAAATAGTATTTCATTCTTGCGAATAGTGAAAAACAAATAGCGTAAAACGTAAAACCATAGCTCAAATTTAAAATTTAAATACCTTGTTTTATCTATTGAGTTTTATCTTTTTTATCTTGTATGTTATATAGTAAAAATGAAAAGATAAGAAACAAAAACAGAACTTAAATTTATAATCTACAAAAAGGTTTTTAATTTAGAATTATAGTTTTTCGCTTTTAGTTTTTACTTTTTAATTCGATTAGGATAAGTATTTAAAATTCATACCATACTCTATATGCTAACGACTAATAAAGAGGGTGTAAACCATTTCTCAATTAGCATTAATAAAATATATTTTAAAAAAAATACCTCAATATGCCCCTCACGCTGATTTAAATATAATTAAAAAAGCTTACAGATTTTCTTCAATATCTCACAAAGATCAGAAAAGATATTCTGGTGAACGGTATATTTCACACCTTCTTGGAGTGGCAAAAATATTATCCGATTTAGAGTTGGATGTCATTACCATTACTGCGGGAATATTGCATGATGTTATAGAAGATACCGGCACAGAATTAACAGAAATCGAAAAAGAATTTGGGCAAGAAGTTGCAATGCTGGTAAATGGAGTGACCAAGTTAAGCAAAATATCATTTAAAACCCAACAGGAACAGCAAGCAGAGAGTTTTCGAAAAATGTTTTTAGCCATGGCGGAAGATGTGAGAGTGATTCTGATAAAATTGGCTGATCGTTTAAATAATATGAGAACCTTGCAATACTTACCCCCTCATAAAAAAATAAGAATTTCCCGGGAAACTTTAGAAATCTATGTACCGATCGCTAATCGCCTGGGGATTTCCAGAGTTCAATGGGAATTAGAAGATCTATCTTTACGTTACCTGGAACCGGTTAAATATAAGGCTATAGTAGATAAATTAGCTAAAAATAGAAGGGAAAGAGAAAAAGCAATAGATTTGATAAAAGATACTATAAAAAAAGAATTAGAAAAAGTCGACATTAAAGCTGAAATTAAAGGACGACCAAAAAACATCTATAGTATCTATAAAAAGATGAAAGAAGGAAAAAAAGAATTTTTTCAAATCTATGATTTAATTGCTATTAGAATTATTTGTAATTCTATTAAAGATTGCTATGCAGTATTAGGTTTACTGCATTCATTGTGGAAACCCATGCCCGGTCGATTTAAAGATTATATTGCCATGCCAAAATCCAACATGTATCAATCCCTACAAACTACCGTTATTAATTCTCAAGGTGAACCCTTGGAAATACAAATTAGAACCTGGGAGATGAATGAAACAGCAGAATATGGAATTGCTGCTCATTGGAGATACAAGGAAAAAGGTGATTTGAAAAAAGATAAAAAATTAGAAGAAAGGCTTTCCTGGTTAAGGCAAATACTAGAATGGCAGAAAGATCTTAAAGATCCAAAAGAATTTATGGAAAGTTTGAAGATAGGACTTTTTCAAGACGATGTTTTTACTTTTACCCCCAAAGGAGATGTAAAAATGCTACCCCTGGGTTCTACCTCCATTGATTTTGCTTACCTGGTTCATACTGACGTAGGGCATAAGTGTATCGGTGCGAAGGTAAATAAAAAAATAGTACCACTTGATTATAAATTAAAAAGTGGTGATATTGTAGAAATATTAACATCAAAAGTTAGCAGGGGACCTAGTAGAGACTGGTTGACTTTGGTTAAAACTTCAGGAGCCAGGAATAAGATTCGAGTTTGGTTTAAAAAAGAGATGCGAGAGGAAAACATTCGCAAAGGCCGGGAAAGTTTTGAAAAAGAAATGGAAAAGTATCACATTAAACCTTCTGCAGAGATGACTAAAAAATTTAAAAATATTAGCATGGAATTGGGTTTTTCTGAAATAGATACAATGTTTGAGAATATCGGGTATGGAAAAATAACACCTTTACAAATATTATCCAAAGTCATTCCCCAGGAGAAAATCCCGCAAATTATTCCTACAATAAAAAGAAAAAGGGGAATGGATCAGGGAATCCGAGTTCATGGAATCAGTAATGTAATGGTAAAATTTTCCCGATGTTGTAATCCGGTTTACGGTGATAAGATTATTGGATATATTACCAGAGGGAGCGGCGTATCTATTCATAAAGTAGATTGTTCTAACATTGATTTTATCTCTCAGGATAAAGACAGGTTGATAAAGGTGGAATGGATTAAAAATAACGAGCTTTTCTATCCGGTCAAGATTAAAATTATTGCTTATGACAGGGCAAATTTAATTTCTGATATCATGCAAATATTTTCGAATTCTAAGATTTCAGTTAGCGCATTAAATGCTACAACTACAAAGGAAAACACTGCAAATATAGATATCAATTTTTCGATTAACAGCCTTGAACAATTAAAAGAGATATCAAATAAATTGATGAAAGTAAAAAGCGTCTTAAATTTAAAAAGAATAAAAACTTTTTAATTCTTAATGTTTATCCGATGAATATATAGGAGGTTTCATTTGAGGGCAGTAGTACAAAGGGTTAAGGAAGGTTCTGTAGAAGTAGAAGGCAGAAAAGTAGGAAAAATTGAAAATGGCTTAGTCGTGTTGTTAGGTGTGGGTAGAGATGATACAGAAAAAAAAGCAGAATATTTGGCAGAAAAAATAGTTAATTTAAGGATTTTTGAAGATAAAGAAGAAAAAATGAATCTTTCTGCCAAAGATACCAATTCTCAAATTCTAGTCATTTCTCAATTTACTTTATATGGCGATTGCAGGAAAGGAAGGCGTCCCAGTTTTATCTCAGCTGCTCTTCCCGATCAGGCAGTAAAATTATACGAATATTTTGTTAAATGTTTAAAAAAATATCATCTTAAAATTGAAACCGGCCAATTTCAAACCATGATGCTGGTTAAAATATTTAATCACGGACCAGTTACAATTCTTTTGGATAGTGAAAGAATTTTTTAATAAATTAAATACATCAAATAAATTTAATCATGAAGTGATGATAATATATTACGGAAAAGGATTTTTATATTTTTATTTTTAAAGGTAGGTACAAAATGAAATTACCGCTTGTTATTGGTCATAGAGGAGTAATGAGCATTGCTCCTGAAAACAGTCTATCCGGTTTTAGAAAAGCTATTGAGCTAGGGATAGATGGGGTTGAATTAGATGTACATATGACTAAAGATAAAAAACTGGTCGTTTTGCATGATAATAATATAAAAAGAATAAGTGGTACGGATGGTAATATTGGGGATTTTACCTATAAAGAATTAAAAAAATATGATATATCTATCCCATTTGCTAAAAAGCAGGAAATGATTTACCAAAAGTATCCCCAGGAAAAGATATATTTTTTAGAATTTAGGGGAACCGGAAAAGATATATTTTATCTGAATATTTTTGAACAAATTACCAGGAAAAAAATATCCTTTTTTTTGCATTGGAATGATGAGTATTTTGATAAAGTACAAAAACTTATTTTCCCAAAAATATCAGGAAGTATAATTGCCTCTGCACAATTGAAAATTAAGAAGAAAAATCTATTTGAGTTAAAAAAAGGAAGATTAAAAAGTTATATCGGCGAACGCATTCCATTACTTCATGAAGTGCTTGATATGATTAAAGGAAAACTGTTTGTGAATATTGAAATAAAAGAGGGGGAAAAACATTATCCAGGAATCTTGGATGAAATTATTAAAACAACCGAGCATTTTGGGAATGATCGCATACTCTTTTCTTCTTTTGACTTGAGTACAGTTGTTTTATTGAAGAAAAAATATCCTCATGTTAAAGTAAATGCATTATGTAATAAATTGTTTATTAGCAAAAAATATGTGGATGAGCTGGATGGATTAAATCCTTATTATCGTTTAGTTAGAAAATATGTTATTCATATGCACACTTTAAAAAAAACAGTTTACATTTGGACTGTAAATAATGAGATTGACATGCTACGATTTATACTATACGGAGTAGATGGAATTGTTTCCAATTATCCCCAAATATTAAAAAAGGCAAATAAAGCAATAGGAAAAATTTTAAAAGATGCTCATATTTATAAATAAATTATTTTTTGTTCATAGAGCATTATAATCTATGTAATGATTAAAATCATTTTTCGAAAGGAATTCAGAATTTATGTTTTTGAAAAGATTTGTAGTTGGAAGATTAGACGCAAACTGTTATTTAATAGCTTGCGAAGAGAGTAAAAAGGCGGTAGTCGTTGATCCCGGTTCTGAAGGCGAAGCCGATTTAGTTTTAGATATATTAAAGAAAAAAGACTTTATGCTGAAATATATTATCAATACGCACGGTCATAGTGACCATATTGGTGGTAATAGAGAACTCAAATCCCTCACTTCCGCTAAAATTCTCATTCATGAATTGGATGCGGAGATGTTAGTGGATGCGAAGAAAAACCTATCTTTTTTAATAGGTAAAGAATTAATTTCTCCTCCAGCTGATCAATTTTTAAAAGAAGGAGATGAAATTACCTTTGGGTCACTAAAATTAAAAATTATTCACACTCCCGGGCATACCCCCGGAGGTATTTGCCTGGTCCTAGATGATATTGTTTTTACCGGTGATACTTTATTTGCCGGAGGAATTGGGCGAACCGATCTTCCGGGAGGTTCGTATGACGATATTCAAAAATCTATCAAGGATAAACTTCTAAAGTTAGGTGATGATAAGATAATTTATCCCGGTCATGGCCCAAGTTCCACTATAGGTAAAGAGAAAAAAGGATATTATTGATAAATTTAACTATCTCGCTTGTGAAACTATAATAATTCAGAAAAAAGAAAGAGGAGTAAAAAATGAACTTTGCAATAAAAGATATTAAATTAGCGGAAAAAGGCAAAGAAAGAATTGAATGGGCTGAAAAGCAAATGCCGGTTTTGTCAACTATAAAAGATAGATATACGTTACATCCACCATTAAAAGGTATAAAAATTGCTGCCTGCTTGCATGTTACTACTGAAACAGCTAATCTGGCAAGAACATTAAAGGCCGGAGGTGCGGAAGTATTTTTAAGTGCTTCCAATCCATTAAGTACTCAGGACGATGTAGCCGCTTCCCTGGTTAAAGATTATGGGATTTCGGTAAATGCGGTGAAAGGTGAAGACAAAAACACTTATTATCAACATATCGAGAATGTCTTAAATTGCAAGCCCAACTTAACAATGGATGACGGAGCTGACCTGGTTTCAATTATCCATTCTCAAAGAAGCGAGTTAATTGATGAAATCATTGGTGGGAGCGAGGAAACTACCACCGGAGTTATTCGTTTAAAGAGTATGCAGAAGGACAATGCCTTGAAATACCCGATTATTGCGGTCAATGATGCTCAGACAAAATACCTTTTTGATAATAGGTATGGAACCGGTCAGAGTACTCTTGATGGATTATTAAGAGCAACTAATATTTTAGTGGCCGGAAAAAAATTTGTTGTTTGTGGTTATGGTTGGTGTGCACGTGGATTGGCAATGAGAGCAAGTGGTATGGGAGCCCAGGTTATTATCACTGAAGTTGAGCCGATGAAAGCATTGGAAGCTGTGATGGACGGTTATCAAGTCATGACCATAAAAGAGGCTGCAAAAATAGGAGATATTTTTATTACACTTACCGGAGATATAAATGTCATTTCCTCTGAAGAATTTAAATTAATGAAAAATGGAGTTATTATTGCAAATTCCGGACATTTTAACGTTGAAATTAATATTGAAGCATTAGAATCCATGGCGATTTGTAAAAAGAAAATAAGAGAATACATTGATGAATATACCCTGAAAGACGGAAGGAAGTTAAATCTTTTAGCAGAAGGTAGATTGTTAAATCTTGCTGCTGCCGAAGGACATCCGGCAAGTGTAATGGATATGAGCTTTGCGAATCAAGCCTTGTCAGCAGAATATCTGGTTAAGGAAGGGGCAAATTTAGAAAGTAAGGTATATAAGGTTCCCGATGTTATCGATAAGAAGATTGCCAGATTAAAATTAGAATCGATAGGAATTAAAATAGATAAACTCACAGAAGAGCAGGAAAAATATCTTTCTTCCTGGCAGATGGGGACATAGCCAATTAGCCAATTAAGAAATACAAGATATAAAATAGTTAAATTAACTAAAAAATAAAAAAGAAAAGCGAAAAACCATAATTCTAAACTAAAAACCTTTTCGTAGATTATAAAATTTAAACTCTGTCTTTTTTCTTATCTTTTCATTTTTGCAATATAGCATACAAGATAAGAAACAAGAAACCCAATAGATAAAGCAACTTATAAATTTTAAATTTTGATCTATGATTTTATATTTTACACTTTTCGTTTTTCACTATACAGTATGACCTGTAACCGATTAGCTGAACACATAGAAGGTTTGCTATAATGATAAGGTGGAAGCAAGTGTTAAGCTAATGGTAAAGAAAATAATAGTTTTTGCTTTGGTTTTTTATTTTTTCTCTCTACTTTTTTCTTAACTCGATACACGGTACTTAATACTCGGTACATTCTGTAAAATTAAGGTTAGTATGAATCATAAAAATATGTTAGAATATATAAAAGAAGGTTTGTTAAATTTTGTTTTTCCTTTAAATTGTAAGGTATGTGGAAAACCTATTCGTGAATCCAGAGGATATTCAATATGTGAAGATTGTTTTAAGACGATTAAATTAATTGAAAATCCTTATTGTAAAAAATGTGGTAAACCTTTAATTGAAACGGGGTTTTTTTTAAATAATAAAGATATCTTATGCATTAATTGCAGAAAACAACATTCTTATTTTAATTACGCTCGTTCAGTCGGAGTATATGATAAAGTTTTAAGAAAGTGTATTCATCTTTTCAAATATTATCGGGAGAAAAAACTTGCAAAGCCATTAGGGAAATTGTTAATAAATTATCTATCTAAAAACAAACAATTTTATCAAAAGGTTGATTTAATAATACCTGTTCCCTTGCACAAAAATGACCTGGTAGTAAGAGGATTTAATCAAAGTCTTTTGTTGGCAATAGAAATAGGAAATTACTTTTCTATTCCGGTAGGAAGAGACATTTTAATAAAGAAAAAAATAACAACGTTCCAGATTAAATTATCCAAAAAAGAAAGAGAAAAAAATTTAATTAATGCTTTTTTGATTAAAGAACCCGAGAGAATTAAAGAAAAAAATATCCTATTAATCGACGACGTTTTTACTACCGGATCTACCGTCAAGGAATGTTCAAAAGAACTAAAGAAGGCTCGAGCGAAAAATATAGGGGTATTAACTTTAGCAAGAGGGATGTCAGAAACAGTTGCCGTCTTTCCTTAGAGCTGTGGTTGAAAGTCGAAGCCAGTCGCAGGCAAAACGACCCACGTAAGCTAACTTTAGTTAGCGAGCATGGTGCGGCTTTGGGGTAAGTCCTGCCTTAACCTTAATTGGTAAGTTTAATAAGAGAAGAGTAGTAGTGATGAAAATTTTCTGAGCGAACCTTTCAGCAGGCGAGTGTGGGGGCAAAGACCAGGTCAGTCTAAGGAAGGGCGGAAATAAAATAGAAGTAGAAAAAAATAATAATATTTCATATTTAAAAAAAAGAAGGGTTTTGTGAATATTTGTTGAATATTAATAATAGGAAATCTAAATTATTACCCAGGAGGAAAAAATGAAAATTATTATTAAGGGAAGGCATATTGAAATCACGGAAGCGTTGCGTAATTATTTAGAAAAAAAATTTAACAAGATAGACAAACACTTCGATAATATCCTGGAGGCTACAGTTGCTTTAAGTGTAGAAAAGAAAAGGCAGATTGTTGAGGTCACTTTACACGCAAGTAAAGCCCTTATCAGAGTAGAAATGGAGACAAATGATATGTATGCCTCAATCGATAAGGTAGCTGATAAATTAGAAAGAAAGATACAAAAGTATAAAGAAAAATACCTTAAGAAACCTCATTCCGCTACAGGCAAAAAAGAATTGGAAGAAAATAGACCAGATGAGGAAGAAAAAGCATTAGACGATAGTTATAAAATTGTAAAAACTAAAAGATTTGCTGTTAAACCGATGTCCGTTGAAGAAGCGGCTATGCAGATGGATTTATTGGGACATAGTTTTTTTGTCTTTGCAAATGATCAAACAAATATTGTTAATGTATTATATAAAAGAAAAGATGGAAATTTCGGATTAATTGAACCTGAATTTTAAGGAGAAAAATGTGGGTACAAATAAATTAAATACATTTAGGAATTATATCATTCCCCGGAAATTTAATTATAAAATTGAAGAAATTGAGAAATTTTTGAAAAATCTAAATGGTATTCTTTTCGCAAAAATTATCTTATCGGATGATGAAGATATAAAGGAAATTCATATCATAACCAATCATTCTACTAATCCGAAAAAAGTCATTCGTGATATCGAATCATTATTATTGGCTAAATATAATATTGAAGTTGATTATCGAAAAATAAGCATAGCTCAAGTAAAAGAAGATGAAATAAAAAATGGTCATATGACGGATGAATCTAAGCCATTAGTAAGATTAAAGATATCTGATGTTAAAATTTCAAATAAGGGTAATCATTTTGAAGTAGTTGTTGATTTGGTAAGTGATGGAAAAATATTTTCAGGCAGAATGTCCGGAGTTAATTGGGAGAAAAATCACGAATATTTAGTTGCAAAAGCAGCTTTAGAGGGAATTAATTCCTTTTTGGAAGGTTCAGTTTTTTTTCAAATAGATGAAATAAGGGAAATTGAATTAGAAAGCGATAAGAAATTAGCTGTTGTTTCTATTGATTTAATTAATTCAAAAAGAAAAGAAAATTTAGTAGGTTCTACAATGGTAGATAGTGACTTTAACCATGCAGTCGTTAAGGCTATTCTTAAAGCAACAAATCGTAGAATCTTAACAAAAGGAATTTAAAAAAATTAGGTCGGTGAAGCCTTTATTAAATTTAAACAAGCAATAATCGATGTAGATGTAGATGTAATAGCATAATTGAGCGAAGCGAAGCGGTTTAATATTTTAAAAAAAATTAAAACCGTGGAGGTGCTAAAATGAAAATTAATAAGGCTAAATTAATCAGCTTTTTAATTAGTGTCATGGCTCTGTTATTAGCTGGTGGCGCGAAATTTCACTGGAGATAATATAGAATAATTAAGGTTCACCGGCCTGATTTATTTAAACACAAAGGGGGTAATATAATTTGCCTTTCAAATTAAAAATATATATTGGAGTAATAACCGTATCAGCTATTGCTCTTTTTTTATACTTATTACCTTCTTTACCTTCATTGTATGATATATGGTTTGTACTTATTTTTTTTATTGGCATATCCACCTTCGCTGAGTTTATTCCTGTTGATTTACCTGTCGGAGGTGGCATAAGTATCGGGTTTCCTATAGATTTTTTGTTAATTTTAGTCTATGGACCGGCCTTAGCAATGTTAATAACCGCTTTGGGTGCGTTGATAGCGGAAATAATAGAGGGAAAAAAATCTTGGTATAAAATAATATTCAACTCTTCTCAGTATGCCCTAACCGCTGGAATTGCGGGGATTATTTATAAACAAGTTGGAGGAGTTGTAGGAGCACAAAATATTATTAAATTTATTTTACCTGCATCTATTTGTGCGTTTGCTTATTGTGTTGTTAATGTAACATTATTTTCTATAGTAATAATATTTTCTCAAAATAAAGGAATAAAAACGATTTGGAGAATGAGTATCAAGGAAATAATACCTAGCTATATTGCAGAAGCTCCTATGGGTTTTCTTATGGCTATTGTATATATGGAAGTTGGAATTATAGGAATTTTATTATTTTTTCTTCCATTATTGTTGGCTCGCCGTTCTTTTGAATTATATACCAAGATGCGGAAAGTATACCTGGATACGATTCGAGCTTTAGCAGCAGCCATTGATGCAAAAGATCCTTACACTAAAGGGCATTCAGAGAGGGTATCTAAAAATGCCGTTGCTTTAGCCCAGGAGATGAATCTACCTGATCGAGAAATCGAAAACATAGAATATAGTGCATTACTTCATGATGTAGGAAAAATCGGCATAGAAGATAGTATTTTAAGAAAAAAAGATAAATTAACTGACCAGGAATTTAAAAAAATAAAAGAGCATACAATAATGGGAGCTAATATTATAGAACCTGTAGATTTTCTGAAAAATTCCTATAAGGCAATTTACCATCATCATGAAAGATACAATGGAAATGGTTATCCTGATGGTATAAAGGAAGAGGAAATTCCTCTTTCTGCAAAAATCATTGCTGTTGCAGATTCTTATGATGCCATGGGCTCTGATCGTCCTTACAGAAAAAAATTAAGTAAAGATAAAATAATAAAAGAAATAAAGGAACAATCAGGTAAACAGTTTGACCCCAATGTAGTGAAAGCTTTCCTTGCAATCTTTGAAAGAGAAAAGGAAAAATAAAAATGTTGTATGTATACCTTATCATTATTTCAATTTTAATAGGTTTATTCAGAAAAGGAAAATTAAGTAGTTTGGCAAATATTTCCTTAAAAAAAACGGAGTTAATTGTACTTGCAGCCTTGGTTCAAGCCGGGTTAATTTTTCTAGGCGGTAGGAAAATCAATTTTATATTGAATTACAGTACCTATCTGTTGATTTTTTCATATTTATTACTTTTGTATGTCTCCTGGTATAACAAAGATTTAAAAGGAATTAAACTTATTGCTTTAGGTATAGGTTTAAATTTTATCGTGATTGTGGCAAACAGCGGCCAAATGCCGGTATTGTTAGCTAGTTTATATAAAGCAGGATTATATGATTTTGTTCAAACACTAAAAGAAGGCACTTATGTTACCCATACTTTGATAACTGATAAGACTTTATTTAAATTTTTAGCTGATGTCATTCCTCTTAGTTCCCCTTTTCCCGATCCTTCTGTAGTAAGCATAGGTGATTTTTTAATGTTTTACGGTGTATTCAGCTTAATACAGAATGCGATGCTGATAAAAGAAAATAATTAAAAACTCAATTGATAAATAGTATCATTCGTAAAACAATAAGAATTTTAAATCATGAAAAAATAACATTATTCCTGACACCTGGTAAGTTATATCTGATAATAATTTCTTTTTTGTATTCAGGTGTAAATCTTTTTTTCTATTAGCTTAACACCTCTTTTCATGGTATTATTAGTGCAGATTTTTTATGTATCCATCTAATCGGACATGAAAGATTGGGTTCAAATTTGGAATTTAAATAATAAAATAAAAAGTGTAAAATAAAAAGGAAAAAAATTATGTTTAATTGGACAAAAAAGTTATTCGGGGATCCGAATGAAAAAGAATTAAAAACAATTGAACCTCTTGTAGAAAAAATAAATAGCTACGAACAAACTATCACAATTTTAAATGATGAGGATTTAAAAAAGAAAACAGGAGAATTCAAAAGAAGACTGAAACAGGGAGAGACTTTGGATGATCTTTTACCAGAATCTTTTGCCGTAGTACGCGAAGTAGCCAAGAGAATTACAAAGATGCGACCTTTTGATGTGCAGCTCATCGGAGGGATAGTATTACATCAAGGCAAGATAGCAGAAATGGCAACCGGAGAGGGTAAAACATTAGTTGCTACAATGCCTGCATATTTAAATGCTTTAACCGGGGAAAGTGTTCATGTTGTTACCGTGAATGATTACCTGGCAAAAAGGGATAGGCATTGGATGGGGGGAATATACGAATTTTTAGGTCTGGAAGTGGGTTTCATTCAACATGATATGAACTTAAAAGATAGAGTAGATGCTTACAAAGCAGATATTACTTATGGAACCAACAATGAATTTGGTTTCGATTATTTAAGAGACAATATGGCAATTCGTTTGGAAAATGTAGTTCAAAAAGGGTATCATTTTGCGATTGTCGATGAGGTAGACAGTATATTAATTGATGAAGCGAGAACACCATTAATTATTTCCGGTCCTTCAGAAGAATCGACAAAAATATATCAACAAATTAATCGCATTACAACTCGATTGCAAAACGAAACAGATTATAAAATATTTGAAAAAGAAAAAACTGTAACTCTTACTGAAAAAGGAGTAGCCCATATTGAAGTTTTGTTGCAGATAAATAATTTATATGATGAAAAAAATATGAATCTGCAGCACCATATTATTCAGTCATTGAAAGCTCACAAATTATTTAAGAATAACGTAGATTACATTGTAAAAAACGGAGAAGTAATTATCGTAGATGAATTCACCGGTAGATTAATGTTTGGAAGGCGCTATAGTGACGGTTTACACCAGGCGATAGAAGCTAAAGAAGGAGTTGCTGTTGCGGGCGAAAATCAAACATTAGCCACTATTACTTTTCAAAATTATTTTAGATTATACAAAAAACTTGCCGGAATGACAGGAACAGCCAAAACAGAGGAAGATGAATTTATTCATATATATAATTTGCCGGTCGTGGTCATTCCTCCTAATAAAAAGTTGGAGAGAGATAATTTTTCAGATGTAATATATAAAACTGAAAAAGAAAAATTTAAAGCAGTAGTCGGAGAAATTGTGGAGATTCACCAATTGGGAAGACCTGTTTTAATGGGAACGGTTTCCATTGACAAAACAGAGAGGATAAGCAGGTTATTAAAAAAGAAGAATATAGAACATAGCGTTTTGAATGCTAAAAATCATGAAAGTGAAGCCGAAATTGTATCCATGGCAGGTCAAAGAGGTAAGGTTATTATTTCAACCAATATGGCCGGTAGAGGAACTGATATTGTATTAGGTGAAGGAGTGGCAGAATTAGGAGGCTTACATGTTATTGGAACCGAAAGGCATGAAAGTAGAAGAATTGACAATCAGTTAAGAGGTAGATCGGGAAGGCAGGGAGATCCGGGTTCCTCCCGATTTTTTCTATCTTTAGAAGATGATTTAATGCGTCTTTTTGGTTCTGATAGAATTTCAGGGGTAATGGGAAAATTAGGTATGGAAGAAGATACTCCTATTGAACATCCTATTATTAGCAAATCAATTGAGAGTGCCCAGAAAAAAGTAGAGAGTAGAAATTTCGGGATCAGGAAGCAGCTTTTAGATTTTGATAATGAAATGGAGTATCAAAGGAAGATTATTTACGAACAACGAAAAATGGTTCTGGAAAGTAAAGATATCAAAAAGCATACCTTAAGTATGGTAAAAGATACCATCGAAAACATGTTAAAAAATTATACCAATAAAGAAATATTTCCTGAAGAATGGGATTGGGAAGGACTTAAAAGTCATTTACAACAAGTATTTTCCATTCAATTAAATATTAATCAGGAAGAAATACTTAATTTAACTATTCCCAAATTACAAACTTTACTGACTGAAAAAACTTATGAAATGTATGAATTAAAAGAAAAAGAATTTACTCCTGTTGTAATGCGTGATATAGAAAGAATGATTGTATTACAGGTTGTCGATAGGGAATGGAAAGATAATTTACGCCGTTTAGATGAATTAAAACAAGGAATTGGATTAAGAGCCTATGGACAGAAGGATCCTCTGATGGAATACCACTTTGAAGCCTATAATATGTTTCAGGATATGATTAACAGTATTAAGGAAGAAGTTGTTAAGTTTATTTATAAAGTGCAATTAAAAAAAGAAGAAGCAGGTAAGATCAGACAGCCATTTAGAGAAGTATTTGGGCCAGATAACAAAGAATTGAAAAAAACTTCTTCTCTTTCTAAAAATGAAAACCCAAAAGAAACTAAGAAAAAAAACAGACAGAAAATCGGAAGGAATGATCCTTGTCCGTGCGGAAGTGGATTAAAATATAAACATTGTTGTGGCAAAAATAGATGATAATACGAAAAAGTTTTAGAAAAAATACATCAGTAAGTTGATTAAAGATCATTGATAATTAATATTACAAGAGAGGAATTGTAAGAATGAATATTGAAATTGAAAAAATTCATAATAAATTAAAGGATTTTCGAATAAAAATGGATGAAATGCTGGTATATCTTTGACTTACCGGTTAAAGAAAAAGAGATAAAAAGATTGGAAGAAGAGATGTTAAAAAATTCTTTTTGGTCTAATCAAAAGAACGCGCATGGCATTATTCGAAAAGTTAAAGCATTAAAAAATATTGTTGATAAATTTAAAGATCTGCAGAATATGCTGGAAGAAATCACTATACTTTTTGAATTAAACATTGAAGAAAATAGTCAAGATATCTGGGAAGAAATTATCCAGAAAATAAACGTTTTTGAAGAATCTTTTAAAAAACAGGAATTAATCTTTATATTTGATGATGATTATGATAAAAATAATGCGATAGCTACCATTCGACCGGGAGCCGGAGGTACTGAATCACAAGATTGGGCGGAAATGCTTTTGAGAATGTATTTGAAATGGGCAGAAAAAAATGGATATTCAGCAAAGATAATTGAAATATCTCCTGCTGAAGAAGCAGGGATAAAAAATGTTACTTTCACGATTTGCGGAGAGTTTTCCTATGGGCATTTAAAAGCTGAAAATGGAATTCACCGTCTGGTTAGGATATCACCTTTTGATTCCAATAAAAGAAGACATACTTCTTTTGCCTCCATGGAGGTTATACCGGAAATTGACGAAGAGGTAAATATAGATATTAAAGAATCAGACTTGCGGATAGATACCTATCGTGCAAGTGGAGCGGGTGGCCAACATGTTAATACCACAGATTCTGCGGTAAGGATAACACATCTTCCTACGAATATTGTAGTGCAATGTCAGAATGAAAGATCGCAATATAGTAATAAAATAACCGCAATGAAAGTATTACGCGCGAGATTGTTTATGCATTATCAGGAAGAAAAAGCAAAAGGTGTAAAAGAAATCAGAGGAAAAAAGAAAGAAATTGCCTGGGGAAGTCAAATACGTTCTTATGTTTTTCATCCTTATCAGATGATAAAAGATCATAGAACAGAGGTAGAAAGTGGAAATACACAAGCTATTATGAATGGAGAGATAAATATTTTTATAGAAGCCTATCTGAAAAGTAAAAAAATAAATGAACAGTAACCATTCTTCGTAAAGAATAAAGCAGCATAAAAAGTAAAAAAATTATAATAAGATAGTAATCCTAAAGGAGATAGCAATGATCAAAACCTACAATCCTAAGGAAATGAAAAAATGGATGGAATATTCTTCAATGCTTACGGGTGTTTTTTTTATTATTTTGGGATTGATCAAAATGGACGGCACTTTATGTATTCTTGGTTTTTTCTTTATAATAGTTGTTTCCAATAAAGCTAATATTATTATTGATCAAAAAGGATTACTAATTACGACTATTACACTTTTTCTTGTAAAAAGAGAAAAAAGGTTGAATTTTGAAGAAATGGATTCTGTTTCAATAAATAAAGGAACCGATAAAACTATAGTCTATTTCATGAAAGGGTAGAAAAGTATTAATTGATAAAACTGATTTGAATAAATTAGTAGTTTATATTAAAATTAAAAATTCTGATTTAATAAAATAAAATAAAGCGTATAACGTTATAGTACAGAGTAGAACAAATAACGTGTAGCGTATAGTATTAGTTGCGTAATTTGATTATTATTTGGTTTATTTTTAGAGTATCCTTTTTTAACTCGCAACAACCAATCTGTTAATTATTACTATTCTAAATATTTTCTGCTCCGGGTTATTTTTAGGTTTTGAGTTAGAGTTTTGCGTTTTTCGCTTTTAATTTTTAGTTTTACTAAATAGTATACATAAAAGGTAATAATGTTTTTAGGTAAAAATCATATTAAAATAAACCAAGTGGAGGATATCTATGTTAATTGAAAAAAAAGTAAATAATTTTTTAAATGAATTAGCTTCTTCTTCTCCTACGCCTGGAGGAGGAAGTGTTGCAGCCCTGGCCGGAGCATTGGGAGCAGCGTTGCTTTCCATGGTGGGGAATTTAACTTTAGGAAAAAAGAAATACCAGCTCGTAGAAGAAGATTTTAAAGGAATGGTAAGTTCTTCAGAGAAATTGCGTTTTGAATTAAGTCGGCTTATTGATGAAGACATTAAGGTTTTTAATGAATTTATGGCTATTTATAAAATGCCCAAAGTTACCGAAAATGAAAAAAAGATAAGATCGGGAAAAATACAGGAAGCATTAGTCCTGGCTGCAGAAGTTCCCCTTAAAGTAGGCTTTAAATGTTTTGAAATTCTGGTGCTTTCCGAAGAAGTTGTAGGGAAAGGCAATATCAATGTTATTAGTGATGCCGGAGTTGCAGCGTTAATGGCGGAAGCTGCCTTGGATAGTGCATTGTTAAATGTCAAGATAAATTTAAAGATGATTAAAGACGAAAAAGTAAAAGAAAAATTAACTTCTTCCATGGAAGAATTATTGTTAAAAAGAAAAGGAAAAAAGAAAAGAGTTTTAGAAATAGTAGAAGAAAAAATAAAATAAAAAGAGGTTATTCCTCCTTTTTAGCAAGATAAATTTAAATACAAATAGAAAATATACATAATCAAGATGATAGAAGTGCAATGAGATAGACATATTTTAAAATATTCCTAACTCATTTTTTATGTGAAATATGCAAATTAAAAAAATTAAGGATTTTTTTAATTTATATGATACTATAAATATAAGTGTGGAATAATTGCACTAAAAATAATAAGTAATTTGTAAAAGTTTGATTTATCGAGACTGTTAGAAAAATTGCTAAAACAAATTTATTTAATCTTTAATCTACCTGTTATTTCCCGTATTTCCACCCAAATCTTATCTTGGATTTGTTATGCTACATACTCTTTCATTAATGGGTCAGACACAAGGTGTCCCTACTCAATACTGTTTCTTAATCCGTTATTTTTCTTGTATTTTATTTCTTTACTCGCAACTCGAAACTTGACAACTTATAACCTCCTTTTTATTTTTTAAATAACTACCAATTAGTCTCCTGGACTCTGACTACTGAATAACTGAATAGCTGAATAATAATATTTTTTTAAAAAACTTATTGATTTTTTTTTATTTCATG
>CAZMLS010000011.1:0-28194 GCA_964567215.1 uncultured Atribacterota bacterium
AGGATAAAGTCCGTAAATTATTTTTGATTCCCATGGAGAATATAAACCAGGCTTTGAATTATGTTAAAGAAAAACATGGTGAAGATTTTAAAGCCTACATTCTACCTTTGGGGAATACGGTATTACCGTACCGGTATCTCCGACCGATATAGGACCAAAAAAGGTCAACTTGTTTAAAATATTGGATATCTATTGTTCGGTCTTTGATATTTTAGGAGTATGTGATTTCGGTTATGTTCCCCGTAGTGTAGGCACTTTAAGTGAGCTTTTAGGAATTATTCAGTCGGCAACCTCCTGGGATGTTACCTGGTTTGAACTAATGAGATTAGGAGAGCGTTCTATAAATATGGCTCGTTTCTTTAATTATCGAGAAGGATTTTCCTCTAAAGATGACACCTTACCCGAGGTCTTCTTCCATAACTTTAAAGGGGGTCCCTTAGATGCTCAAGGAGCAATCGATAAAGAAGATTTTCAAAAAGCTCTAAGATTGCGATATGAAATGATGGGTTGGGACGTTAATACCGGGATTCCTACTGAAACAAAACTAATCGAATTAGGTTTGGATTGGTTAGTAAGTGAAGTTAAATAGTAAATAAAAAAGAGTAAGAAGGAGGAATTGAGGAAAATATTCCTTCTAGATCTTTATATTAAATTATCTCACAATTAATTATTTGATTAAAAAATTGCCTCAATATCCCGGAGACCAATTTCTTCCCTGGTAATAAATGCTTCGCCAAATTTAGTTCCGATAAGACTTCCCCAATAGCGGTTATTATTTGACACTAATTCAAAGATTTGATTATTTTCTGTAGAATGACCAAATTGAGATAAATAAGCCTTAATAGCTTCTATCTTCATTCCCATCTCTTTATTTATATCAATTATAAAAGAAGGTCTAAAGTGTTCTTTTGAGCGAGAGGCACTATAATAGTAAATTTTATTAACGTAAAAAGGCTTTCCTTTTATCTCGGTTTTAGCAACTTTTCCTAAGAATCGAGCAGAATCACATAGTTTTGAAACAGCAATATGATCAGGGTCTGAATCTACCCAATAAGGAGCAAAGAGAATATCCGGTCGGATATTTCTTATAATTTCGGTTAATTCTTCACGAGATTCAATTTCATTACGAAGGTAGTTATTCGGAAAATCAAGAGTAATTCTTTCTTCAATTCCCAAAATTCTACTTGATTTTACACTTTCTTTTTTTCTTGTTTCGGAATCTCCTTGAGAAGCAGACTCTCCATCAGATAAATCAACAATAATAACCTGATGGCCTACATTTGTAAATTTTAGAATTGAACCTCCCATTCCCAGTTCTACATCATCAGGATGTGGACTAACAGCTAATATTTTAAGCATTTTTTCACCTCTAATTAGAAAGAAAATTATTTTTTATAGCTTTTGTATAGAAATTATAAATTACCCAATACTGCACGTGCAATAGAGAAAGCATGGTCATTTATTCTTTTTAAGATATTAATGATATCCAGGTGGACACCACTGGTTTTTTGGGAAAGTTTTATACCTATATTTAAACGGTTAATATGAGTTTTGCGTAATTCTATTTCCAAGGAATCAATATGTTCTTTTTGATTAATTACCTTTTGTGCCATTCTTTGGTCTTGAAGAGCAAAAGCTCCCACCGCATTTAGAAGATTGTTATATACTTTTTGATGCATATCTTTAATTTCTTTAGTTCCTTTATCAGAAAAAACGAGGTTTTTGTCAATTTTTTTCTCTATCAAAGGAATCAGGTTTTTATCGATTAAATCTCCTATATGTTCAAGGTCATCAAGAATATATAATAACTTAAATATTTCTAAAGAATCTTCATTGGAGAGAGTTTCAAAATTTATTTTAGTCAGATATTTAGTTATTTCCCGAGAGAGATTATCTACAATCATATCTTGTTGGCACGCCTTATCTAACAACTTTTCATCATTATTTATAAAGATCTGGATACTGCTAAGCACCATTTCTTCAACGGTGGTGGCAATTCGAATCATTTCCTTACTAGCAAGGTAAAAAGCAACATCCGGTGTTTTAAGAGCGTCAATATCTAAATATTTTGGTTTTTGCATAGATTCAACTTCCTCTGTAACAGGAATTATTTTCTCTAAAAATTTGGCAAATCTTTCAGTAAAGGGGAGAAAAATCAAAGCATTGCCCATGATAATCAAAGCATGTGCATTAGCAATCTGTCGAGGGAGGTTAACCGAAGTCTTCTGTATCAAAGAGATTACCGATGAAGAAAGCAGAAAAAATACTATTACTCCAACTGATTTAAATAATAAGTTAGCCCAGGTAACCCTCTTAGCGCTTTTTGTTGCTCCAATTCCGGCAAAAAGAACAGTAGAACAGGAGCCTAAATGCGAGCCTAATATTATAGGTATTGCCAGGTTTAGGGAGATCAATCCTTGTATACCTAGAGAAATAGTTAAACCCATAGTAGCCGTGCTGCTCTGAATTAAAGCAGTAAAGAGAGCAGAGACAAGCAGGGCTAATAAAGGTAAGTGTTCTAAATTGGTTAATATATTACTAAAAGAAACATTATTTCTAAGAGGAGAAATAGAATCTGTCATTACTTTCATACCTAAAAAAATAAAACCTATACCTAATAGAATATTACCGATAAATCTTTGTTTTCTCTTTTTTCCTAAAAGTTTTAAACCGAATCCAATTATAATTATTAAAAGAGCATAATCTGAAATTCTAAAAGCGATTAATTGAGAAGTAAGAGTTGTTCCTACGCTGGTTCCCAACAAAATGCCGAGAGTTTGACTTAAGGTCATAATTCCGGTATTAACCAGACTCACTAACAGAGTAGATGCGGCAGTGCTGCTTTGAATGGTAAAAGTAAGGATAATTCCGGTAGATAAAGCGATCAACTTATTTTTTGACAGGGTGCTTAATATCTTTTTTAACTTGTTACCAAAAGTATCTTTTAAGCCTTCACTAGTTATTTGCATTCCATATAAAAATAAAGCTAACCCTCCAACTAAGCCAATTAGCACAAAAAACATATAATACTCCTTTATGGTACTTGATAATTTAGTTTTATTTTACTCTAAGGAAAGAAATTTGTAAATAATAATAGTACGGGTGCCGATGGTTATCTGTTTAAATACTTTTTTAAAACTCGTATTTTAAAGGGCTTGGAAAAGGTCATTAGACTACTCTCTCCTATCATAAGGGATAATTTTGTTTTTTCGGGTCAATAAATAAAATTTATATCATTGTGTATTACAAAGAGGGTAGATATAAAATATACCTCAGCTAGAGATTAATTTACTTATAATTCTATCCTACATCTTTTTTCTCATTATATACTCAATACTGGATACTTGATACTGATAGAAGCTTCTATTATTTGACATAAAATTAAACTAAGTGTAATAATATAGAGCATAGAAGTAGTTTTTAAAGGCAGTATAGGTCTAAATGTGGAGAAAATTATGAAAATTGAAAAAATAATTCGCTCAAAGAGAAAAACTATTTCTTTGCATATATGCGAAGATGCTACCCTATTAGTAAAAGCACCAAACAATGCAAGTAATGAAATGATAAACAGAGTTGTTATAAAACACAAAAATTGGGTAGAAAAAAAGAAAAGAGAAGTTCAATCGAGAGATTTAAAGTTTATTAAAAAAGAATTTATAAATGGCGAAAATTTTCTTTACCTTGGAAATAATTACAAGTTAAATTTGGTTAAAAATCAAGAAACCCCACTTATTTTTGAAAATGTATTTTATCTTTCCATAAATTACCTGCCAAATGCAAAAGAAATCTTTATTGATTGGTACAAGAAAAGAGCTTATGAAAAAATATGCCAAAGAGCTAAACTGTATGCTCAAAAAAAAGGACTTAGATATAATAGAATAAAAATCACAAATGCTCTAAAAACATGGGGTTCCTGTTCTCATCAAGGCAACCTGAATTTCACTTGGAGATTGATTATGGCTCCTTTAAACGTTGTAGATTATGTTGTGGTTCATGAGCTAATACATCTTGATGAGAAAAATCATTCAAGAACATTTTGGGAAAAAGTAGAAATATTGATGCCAGGATATAAAGAACACAAAGAATGGCTAAAAAAGAATGGTCATATACTGAAATTGTAATGACATAAAAAGAGTAATTGAAAAGAATTATAATAAGTTCGATTAATATAAAATAATGACAGAATATCTGGAGAATTTTGACAGCCGGGCATATATAATAAGCTGAAAAATATTTATAAGAATTTTACGTTTATACTTATCTGTAATAGTTAAAATATTGAAGAAAGTAGGAAAAGATATGAAATTATTAATGATTTATGTAGATAAATTTGCCTATAAAACTAGCAAGAAAACTTTGGAAATTGTTAAAGAATATGAAGAAAACAAAAAAATTGAATATGCTATGGTAGGCTTTATTCAAGCTGAAAAAGAAGATGAGGAAAAATTGGATAAAGTTGAAACCAAATTAATCAAAAATTTAAAATGGGCTGCTAAAAAGAATAATACAATGAATATAGTATTACATTCTTTTGCTCATTTATCTTTGAGTAAAGCCGAGCCGGAGATAACCAGGAGGTTATTTAATAATGCAGAAAAGCGATTAGAAAACTCAGGTTATAAAGTTTGGCAAACTCCTTTTGGTTATTTTTTAGATTTGGACTTAAAAGCGCCTGGGAAATCTTTAGCAAGGGTCTTTAAAGAATTTTAGATATTATCCGGATTGGCTTTTAAATATAAATAAAATATGGTTGGGTACTTCCTATAGCATTTTATTAGCGGAAAGAAAGATATAAGAAGTAGATATAAAGATAAAAATTTCTAGATTAAATAGTGATACATTTTTACCTATCCATGAGTGATTAAAAAGAAAGAGGGTTTTAGTAAAATTTATAGAATTATAGTCTATGCAGGGAGAATTAAAAATTAATTTTTTATATGGGAGAAGAGATTATGAAGATAAAGACCAAGATAGTGTGTACCATAGGACCGGTAAGTAGAAATTACAAGATCATTGAAAAATTAATAAAAAAGGGAATGAATGTTGCACGGTTAAATTTTTCTCATGGTACTCACGATAGTCACCTTCAAGTAATTGAGAATATTCGTCGGGCATCTCTAAAAACCGGAAAAGTTGTAGCTATACTCCAAGATTTAGGTGGACCAAAAATTAGAATTGGTGAAATTAAAGAAGGACCTATTTTTTTAAAAGAAGGTTCTTTTTTTATTCTTACCAACCGTAAGGTTATTGGCAATGAGCAGGAAGTTTCTATGGATTTTTTTTCTTTGCCTGAAAAAATGAAGAATGGAGACTCTATTTTTTTATCGGACGGAGCTTTAGAACTTAAAGTGAAAGAGATCAACGCGACTGATATCATCTGTCGTATAATGAGAGGCGGAAAATTAAGTTCTCACAAAGGAATAAATATTCCGAATTTATCTATGGACATTCCTTCCTTAACGGATAAAGATTATCAGGATATTCTCTTTGGAATCAAAAATAGAGTTGATTTCATAGGGCTCTCTTTTGTTCGAAGTGCCAAAGATATTACAAAAGTAAGAGAGATTCTTAAGGAAAATAAAGCAGAAGAAATTTCTTTGATTGCTAAGATTGAAAAGAAGGAAGCAGTAAGCAACTTGAAAGAAATCATTGAATTTTCCGATGGGATAATGATAGCCAGAGGTGATTTGGGAGTAGAAATACCCTTAGAAGATGTTCCTTTAGTTCAGAAGAATATCATAAAAAAATGTAACTTCGTAGGGAAACCAGTTATTACGGCAACGCAAATGCTCATGTCAATGATGAATAATCCTAGACCTTCCCGAGCTGAGGTAGCAGATGTGGCTAATGCCATCCTTGATGGGACAGATGCTGTTATGTTGTCTGAGGAAACAGCAGTAGGGAAATATCCGTTAGAAGCAGTAGGAATAATGAATAAAATTGCTCAAAGCGTCGAAAAAGGAATAGATTATGAAAAGATATTAAAAGAAAGATCCCTTTCGGTTAGACCAAATAGTGCTGACGTTATAAGTCATGCCACCTGTCAGGTGGCTACCAATATAAAGGCACAAGCAATTGTCACCTTTACTTTTTCAGGAAGTACTGCCAGAATGGTTTCCCGTTATCGTCCTCCGGTTCCAATTATTGCTGCAAGCACCAAGGAATCTACTGTAAAAAAGCTTGCCCTGAATTGGGGAGTATTTTCTTTTAAAATAGAAGAATTATCTGCCACTGATGACATGATCAACAGGTCAAGGAAGTTGGCTTTGGAGTCTGGCTTGGTTAAAAAGGGGGATAAAATAGTCGTTACCGCAGGAATTCCTTTTAGAATTCCTGGTACCACTAATCTCTTAAAAGTAGAAACTTGTTAAAATATAGCTGTATAAAATATTTTAAAATTAACAAGTTTTTCATTCTAATTCTATTACAATCAAACAAAGTAAATGTAATAGTTTGCAGGTAGAGAATGCGAAGAAGAATGAAAGAAAAAGATGTAGAGAAACGCGAGGCCATAAATTTGAAAAAAATCAAGGGAAAAATTTTCGTTCAAGCAACAAGACAAAGCGAACGTCTCATTTAAAAAATCAGGAATTAATGACAATTAAATCTTTTTTGTTGAAACCGAAATTAATCGGCATTTCTTTTTTCAGTTTTAATTCAAAAAAGCGATTAAGAGTTAAATATGAAATATAATTTCTCTTTGTGCCAGCAGTACTTAATTCAATTTCCATATATATACCATTATTTTTAAGGCTATTGATTTTTCCTTGGTATTGATAATAGGTGTTTAAAGGTTGGTGACGGATGTAAATATTTTCCGGTCGAATCCCAATATATCCCGGTTGTTTCAATCCAAATGATTTTAATTCTTTATTTTTGCTTATCCAAAAAACATTCTTGACTCCGGTAAATTGTGCGGCAAAGATTGATTTTGGTCTTTGGAAAATATCTTCAATTGTACCTTGTTGAATAATTTGTCCATTATGAACCAGGGTAACTTTATCAGCCAGATAATTTGCTTCGGTGAAATCATGAGTGACCATGATAATAGTCGTATGCATGGTCTGATGAATATTTTTTAATTCTTCCTGAATGGTTCCTTTAATATTGGGATCTAAAGAAGAGAGAGGTTCATCCAAAAGTAATACATCCGGATTTCCAATAAGACCTCTGGCCAGGGATACACGCTGCTGTTCCCCTCCGCTTAAATTTAAAGGTAATCGATCTAAAATTCCATCCAGTTCTAAAAGTTTTATCAGGGTTTTAAAATTTTTATTGTATTTTTCGTTATGTTTATCCTTTTTAAACTTTAGACCATAACGAATATTATCCCGAACTTTCATGTGAGGAAAAAGATTGTAATCCTGGTAGCAAATAGATATATTTCTTTTCTCCGGTTTTAAATTGGTTACATCTTTACCGTTAACAAGGATTTCTCCTTTTTGTATTGGAATAAGCCCAGCAATAGATTCAAGAATAACGCTTTTACCGGCAGCAGAAGGTCCTAATATAACTAAGAATTCCCCTTTAGCTATTTGTAAATTGGCATTTTTTATTTTAAACATTCCCAATTTGATATTTAAATTATGGACGCGAATCATATTTTTCTTTTCCTCCCAGGGAGACTAAACGTAGCACTATAAAGATAATTATACTAATAGTAATCAGAATAATATTTGCCGGAATGGCATATTTCATTCCATAGGTTGTAAAACGTTCGTAAATCAGAGTAGGTGCGATCATAGGGTGGTAAGCTAAGATAATTACTGCTCCAAATTCACTGATTGCTCTTGCCCAGGTAATGATCATTCCGCTTAAGATTCCTCTCCAGGAAAGGATAAAAGTGATGCTAAAAAAAGTTTGAACCTGATTAGCGCCAAGGCTACGTGACACATTTTCCATCCGGGGAGGAACCCACTTAAATCCGTCTTTTGCCGCATTTATTAAGAGTGGCATGCTGACAAATAGCATGGCAATAATAATACCAACTTCGGTTCCCAGAGTTTCGATATTGTTTTGTTCCAGAAACCGGCCAATAACGCTTCGAGGGCTCAATACTGTCAATAGGCAAATACCTGCAACGGTATGAGGAATAACCATAGGAATATCAATTAAACTTTCAATCAAAGTCTTCAATCGAAATTCGTGTCTGGCTAAATAATAGGCTAAAGGAATTCCTAAAAGAAAAGCAATAAGGGTTGTAATGGAGGCACATTTTATACTCAACCAAATACTTGCCAATACCTCTTTATCGAAAAGTGTTTCCATTATTGTTTCTGAATCTGTCCAATAAAAGGTATTGATAATGGGAAATATGTTAAAAAACAAAATAATAAAACCGGTTATAGCAGCAATGATATAGATAATTTCTGGTTTCGAATGAAACAATTTATCCTCCTTTGTCAATGCAAAAAATTGAATAGAAATTCTTTAGTTTGATATATAAATTTATTTTGATAAAGGATAATGTGTAGGTTTTTACATTATCCTTTATCTTTTTTTATTTTTTAAATTAGAAAAAAATATTTATTTCAACAAATTACCAATTTCAGAAGGCAATTTATCTGCACCGGTAATCACTTCTAAATCATGAATTGGTTGACCGGAATCTTGAATCACTTTTAATCCCTGGTTTTTGTCAAATAAAAATGCTAAAAATGCAAGAGAATTTACTCTATTTTCTCCGTTGAAGGGCATGGTAATTCCGTAAACAATTGGTTTACCTTTTGTAATAATGGTTTTTCCCGGTTCTGCTCCGGAAAGTTCTACAGTAGCTTTTGCATATTCATTTAAATATTTTAGTGAACTTAAATCAATAGCTTTTGGTAATTTAATATATTTAAATGTATTATCCATAATCTGATGTTGAAGGGCAACTGATTCATATTCAAACGCATAATCCAATACGCCGGTTTCCAGTAGAGATATAAGTTCAACAGATTTGGGGCGAATATTTTTCTTTGGACAGTGATTTAAAAGTTCTTGATTTAACCCTTTTTCTTGATAAAAATTTTCAGCTAACTGAAAGAGTAATACAGAACGATATCCACAGGGATCTGCATTAGGGTCACTATGGCCATATTCTACCCCGTTTTTTAATAGAATATTATACCAGTTGTCTGCATTTATTATGTTAGCATATCGACTTTTATCTGTATACATGATAACCATGGAATTTTCGGCAAACAAAATATTCCAATCGGCATGATCTGGTATCAATAGATTATCGATAACTGCATAATCCGCAGACATTAAAATATCTGCTTTTTGACCGGTTTCAGCAATCAAGCGGGAAATCTTTCTGCTGCCTCCGGCAGTGGTTCTGATATCCAGATCGGGATGTAAAATTTCAAATTCTTTAGTTAAATTAGCTACAGGAACAGTTAAACTTCCGGCATGATATATAATTAGTTCTCCTTGTAAGTTTTCCTGCCCAAAACCGGAGAAATTGAAAAGCAATAAACTAAATAAAATTAACAAAGCAAAAATAGGTCTCTTAATTTTTCTATCTAACATCTAACAAATCCTTTCAATAATAAATTTTTTGAATTTTTTATCATAACTTCTATTCCTTTGAGTTCGCTATACGAATTTAATTAAATATTTTTTATTATCTTATCACCTGCCTTTTTATCAAAAATACTTTTTCAAAAAAATAAAAAAGGAACATTCCATTAGGGAAGTTCCTTTTTTTAAATATGATTATATTTAAATTAATTTCTTTCCATAATGGGAGGCATATTCGTTTCCAAATATACCCTAACGTTCCCTGGTCATAGCTTTTGAAACCTTAGACTCGGAGAATCGAAACTAATTGCTATTCAATTTTTTTCAAGACAATTATATTTTACTTAAATATAATTAAAAAGTCAATTTAAAATAGTATCAAGTATCGGGTATTGAGTTAAGAAAAAACTAGAGAAAAAAAGAATGGAAAAATAAAAACAAAAATTATTCTTTTTTTTCTTAAAGTACTCTGCTAAAGTTTACACTAACCATTTAAAATAATATCAAGTATTGAGTATCGAGTTAAGAAAGAAAAGAAATACAGGAAAACATTATTTATTATTTAGTATTTGGTATATAGTAAGAGAAAAGATGAAAATTGGAATTACGGGAAAATTAGTCTTTAGTGGGGACAAACCTCATGTCTGTCCTTTTTTGCAATAAAAAATACAATTACGCAACTCCCGTAGGATAGCCCCCCCCAATAAAGTGTACACTAATAAATATTTTTAAAAAAGGGCAATGCCTATTACCGGATAAAACATCGCCTAAGAATGTTATTGCTTTACCTTTATGCTGAATTAGAGAATGGATTAGTCGTGGGAGCAGCAAATAAAAGCGAATACAGGATAGGATATTTCGTGAAATATGGTTGCGACGATGCCTCCTTCACCGGATATGATGCCAGGTCTTACGGATGATGAAGAAGTAATAGGAATTTCTTATGAAAAGATGGATTTAATTTTAATGGCTTTGGAGAAAGGTTGGAAGGCGTCAGACATTGCTGAAGCTTTGGAAATAAAGAAAGACAAAGTGGTACATATAAAAAAACTCATTAAAAGATCAGAGCATATGCGAAAAATTTATAAACCGAATATAATTATATAGATAAAAAGATATTTTTTCTTTTTTCTTATCATGGATAACAGGTTGTTTCCCGGTAAAAATATATATAGTAAAACTCGATAAATTTTTTATAAAAAGAAGGATTTTAAATTTTGTAGGTAGAATTAAGGTAAAGTGATATTCGTTAGGAGGTGTACTGAATGAAAATTTATATTAGCGCCGATATTGAAGGGGTAACCGGGATTACTCATTGGGATGAAACTGAAAAAAACAAATCTGATTATCAAAAATTTGCCAAACAGATGACCGATGAAGTCAAAGCAGCTTGTGAAGGAGCAATAAAGGCGGGAGCAAAAGAAATTTGGATTAAGGATGCCCACGATACCGGAAGAAATATCATAGCAGCTGAATTGCCCCAAATAATTAAATTAGTTCGGGGTTGGAGCGAACACCCCCTTTTAATGGTTCAAGAATTAGATAAATCTTTTGATGCTTTGATGATGATTGGTTATCATTCTTCGGGAAGTTCAAGCGATAATCCTCTTTCACATACTTTAAATCCTTTCGAGTTGAATTATATTAAGGTAAATGAGAAGTTAGCCAGTGAATTCTTAATATATAGTTATGCTGCTGCTACCCTTGACGTTCCGGTAATTTTTGTAAGCGGGGATGAGGGAATTTGCGAAGAAGCAAAAGTACTGAATAAAAATATTAAAACAGTTGTGGTTAATAAAGGTGTTGGTAATTCAGTTATAAGTATTCATCCTCAACTTGCAGTGGAAAAAATTAAAGAAGGTGTAGAATTAGCTTTAAAAGGAAACATTGATCAATGTAAAATTATTTTACCTGAATATTTTAAAGTAGAATTGTCATTTAAAAAACATTCAAAAGCTTTTAAAACATCTTTTTATCCGGGGATGAAACAAATATCTCCTACCAATGTTCTATTTGAATCAGATGACTATTTTGAAATTCTACGGATGTTGTTATTTACCACTTAAAGATAATGTAATTCTTTTAAATTACACTATTTATCCATATAATAGGTAAACTAAAAAAAACAGATTAAAAAAGGTATATATAGCAAAATTAAATACCAAAATAATTTTTAAAATGTTATAATAAAAATGACGAAATTTCTTTTAGGCATTAATTAATGGATAAACCAGAAGAAAGAGGTAATTATGAGTGCACCGGTAAAAAGAGTTGCAGCTGTCCATGATTTATCTGGTTTCGGTCGAATCTCCCTTGCAGTAGTCATTCCTATTCTGTCTACCATGGGACTCCAGGTTTGTTCGCTACCTACGGCTATTTTATCTACCCCCACCGGTGGTTTTAAGAATTATAAATTTATCGACCTAACCGAACATATGGATGGATACATCAATCATTGGAAAGAATTATCCCTGAAATTTGAAGGAATTTATACCGGTTTTTTGGGTTCCCCCGAACAGATAGATATTATTTCAAAATTTATAAAGGATTTTTCCAAAAAGGATACGCTTGTAGTAATTGATCCGGTTATGGGGGATGATGGAAAATTATATGGCACCATGAATGAAAAAATGGTGCAAAAGATGAGAAAATATATTAACTTAGCCCATATTGTTACTCCTAATTTTACTGAAGCTACCTATTTATTAAATAGACCATATCGTTTACATATTTCTGAAAAAGAGATAAAAAACTGGTTGGTAGATTTATCCCGAATGGGTCCACAAATTGTCATCATTACCAGTGTTCCTGATTCAGGTCTCAGTAAAAATACCAGCGTTATTGCTTATAATAAGAAAGACGGGCGTTTTTGGAAAGTAAAGTGTGAATATATCCCTGCCTATTATCCGGGAGCAGGAGATATTTTTACCAGTGTTATTACCGGAAGTATTTTACAGGGAGACAGCCTGCCCATTGCCCTGGATAGGGGAGTTCAATTTATTACTGCAGGTATTAGAGCGAGTTATGGATATTCTTATCCTCAGAGAGAAGGAATTGTATTGGAAAAAGTATTGCCAAATTTAAATATGCCGGTAATTATTAGCAGCTATGAAATCTTGGAGTAAAAAAGTTAGATAATAATATAAAAAAATTTCTATAAAAAGAAGGAATTTAACAAAATATATTGTATTTAAAGATAATTTGATAGCGAAAACTAAACTTATTTTAACTCGATAAAAAATAAAAGATAGAAAGGAGGTGAAAAAATAATGAGAAATAAAAAAGCAATAATTACTGTTACATTTTTTCTATTAATTATGCTTACCATAGGAAGTTTTAGTTCATTAGCTGCAGAAAAAACATATATTAATGGTATTGATGCTGATTATCCACCCTATGCCTTTATAGACGAAAAAGGTGACCCTGTTGGTTTTGATGTAGAATGTCTGAATTGGATTGCTGATGAGATGGGTTTTGAAGTCAAACATCAACCTACTGCCTGGGATGGTATAGTTGCCAGTTTGTTAGCTAAAAAGATTGATATGGTTTATTCAGGAATGACCATTAATGAAGAGAGGCTAAAAAAAGTAGATTTTACTATACCTTATTGGGTTATCAATCAAGCCCTATGTGTTCGAGAAGATTCGGATCTTAATATTATCGCAGCTTTATGCAGTGATAAATACACAGTAGGAACTCAGAGAGGCTGCACAGCCGCTATGTGGATTGAAGATAATCTAGTAAAAACCGGTATACTTCCAAAAGATAATCTAAAATTGTATGAAGGTTTTTCTTTGGCAGTCAAAGATTTAGTAAACGGAAGGACAGATTCAGCTATGATGGATGATGTCATGGTGGAAGATGCCATCAGAAAAGGACAGCCTGTGAAGATTATTGGAAGAATCGAAACACGAGAAGAGTACGGAATAGCAGTTAGAAAAGAAGACACAGAATTGAAAACAATGCTTAATGAAGGAATAGCTAAATTGAAAAAATCAGCTGTATGGGATAAATTGTTTATTAAATATTTTACTGAATAAAAAATATAATAAAGGTGGAGAAAATGTATTCTTGTCTTTAGGTTATTTCTCCACCTTTATTTGGTTATAAAGTGAGAATAATAACCATGAATGAAAATCTTGCAGTTATCTACCAATCCTTCCCTTATCTAATCAGAGGAGTTATTATAACCATTGGATTAGTTACGGGAGCCCTGGGATTAGGGTTTGCTATGGGTATTCCCATGGCGGTCGGGCAGGTATATGGAAATAAATATATTTCCGGTATCATTTCTTTTTATGTTTGGTTTTTTCGAGGACTTCCGGTTTTAGTCCTACTTTTTCTTTTTTATTTTGGTTTATTTTCTCTCTTAGGTTTTAATTTATCTGCATTTACCGCTGCTATTTTAGTCTTGGGATTAAGAAGTGCGGCATATCAATCTCAGATTTTTCGAGGAAGTATTCAATCATTGAATGAGGGTCAGATGTTGGCTGCTCGTTCCATTGGGATGACAAAAGTTGAAGCAATTTGGCATGTTATTTTACCTCAAGCCTTGCGGATTTCCATTCCCGGCTGGTCTAATGAATATGCTATTCTTTTAAAAGATTCAGCAGTTACTTATGCTGTAGGAGTGATGGAAATATTAACCAGGGCAAATTTTGTGGCAACACGAACCTATAGGCCTATGCCTATTTTTCTTACCTGTGCAGTTATTTTTATTGTTTTAACTTATGGTGGTGTGAAATTGCTCGACTTATTGGAAAACAAAGTAAAAATACCCGGTTACGGAGAGGAAAGGTGACATTTAAAGAAGATGAAAGAAAATAAGAAAATTATATTACGTGTAGAAAATATACATAAAAGTTATGGAAAAGAAAAAATATTAAAAGGAGTCTCCTTTGAAATTAAAAAAGGAGAGACCAAAGTTATTATCGGTCCTTCCGGAAGCGGAAAAAGCACTCTTCTTCGGTGTATTAACCAATTAACCATTCCGGATCAGGGAAAAATATTTTTAGAAAATGAAGAAGTTACCCATCACAAAAAGGAAATTAACCAATTTCGCCAGAAAATGGGGATGGTTTTTCAGGGTTTTAATTTATTTGATCATCTAAACGCTTTAAAAAATGTTGAAATAGGATTAGTTAAAGTAAAAAAGATGGACAAGAAGGCAGCTAAAGAGAAAGCGATAGAAGAATTAAAACAAGTTGGTTTGAAAAAACAGGCTAATCTTTATCCTGCACAGCTTTCCGGAGGGCAGAAGCAGAGGGTGTCGATAGCCAGAGCCTTGGCGATGGATCCCAAAGTGATGCTTTTTGATGAACCTACTTCAGCGCTCGATCCGGAGTTAATCGGAGAAGTATTAGAGGTAATAAAAAAATTAGCTTTAGCAGGAATGACCATGGTAGTAGTTACCCATGAAATGGGTTTTGCCCGTTCTGTTGCTAACGAAATCATATTTATGGAAGATGGAATGATTAAAGATCAGGGAACACCTTATAAGATGTTTAATAACCCCGAACATGAACGTACCCGAAAATTCCTTTATAAAATCACTGAACTTTACGGAAAGTCGGAAGAATAAATATGGAAACAATAACTTTTATTCGAGAAATCCTTTTAGCGCCTTTATTGGAGGGTACAATAGTAACTCTTAAGTTAATAGCTGTCTCTATTCCGCTTGGCTTGTTTTTTGGAATTTTGATAGGTACTGGACGAGTCTATGGAAATAAGTTTATTTCCTCTTTTTGTACTATTTATACTTTATTTTTTCGTGGCAGCCCTTTATTGGTGCAGCTTTTTATTCTTTATTATGGTTTACCATCTATCGGTATTTTCTTTTCTCCCTTTGTAGCTGCAGTTATTGGTTTTAGTCTTTGTAGTTGCGCCTACCATTCTGAATATATAAGAGGGGCACTGCAATCGATTAAGAGTGGCCAAATGATGGCTGCTGAAGCTCTGGGGATGACCAGGTTTAAGGCTATTCTATATATTATTCTCCCTCAAGCTCTTAGAAGGGCTATTCCCGGATGTTCCAATGAAATTATCTACTTGATAAAATATTCATCCCTTGCTTTTATAGTAACTTGTGTAGAGTTAACCGGTGCAGGGAAAATAATTGCCTCCCGTTATTTTGAATATACCCTGATTTTTGCAGTAGTAGGAGCAATATACCTATTAATAGTTTCAATAGTGACTAAAGTACTTAACATATTGGAAAAAAAGTTAGAAATTCCCGGGATAGGGTAAATTTACAGGTAAGAAATTATAATGAATTATTCTTTATGTAAAATTAATTGAAAAATTAACAAAGATTTTATAAGGAGGCATCGCAGTAAATGAAAAAATTATTGACTGGAAATGAAGCAATTGCTGAAGGAATCATTGAATCAGGTGTCAATGTGGTTACCGGATATCCCGGAACCCCTTCTACAGAGGTAATTTTAACTTTGTTGCCTCAAAAAGAAAAATTAGGCATACATATAGAATGGAGTGTTAACGAAAAAGTTGCTTTCGAAATTGCTGCCGGTGCAGCCTGGGCAGGTAAAAGAGCTTTAGTGACCATGAAAATGTCAGGAGTAAATGTAATTGCCGATTCATTATCTTCTGTCGCTTATAGCGGGTGTACCGGGGGATTGGTTATTTTTGTAGCTGACGACCCCGGAGTGAGTGCCGGTATGCCCGAAGAAGATTCCCGTTATTATGCCAAATCGATGATTGTTCCCATGCTTGATTTGGCTTCACAGCAGGAATGTCTTGATTATGTAAATGTTGCTTTTGATATTTCAGAGAAGATTGGCGGCCCGGTATTTTTAAGATCGACCACCGATATCTCCCATGTTGCCTCTGATGTTGAAATAGGTAAAAAATTGAAATTAGAAAAAAGAGAAGCACATTTTGAGCGTGATATTGCAAAATATACCAAAGCAGGAGCAGCCTGGTGTATGGCTCAACATCAGGATACGTTAAACAGATTGAATGAGGCTTTTAAAATTGCCGATAATTATATTAGTGAATCCGGTATAAAGATAAACGAAACCCATATAGAAAAAGACAGTAGATATGGAGTAATTTATGCCGGAGCAGTGCAGGGGAATTTCCAGGAAATTTTAAAGAGATATAATCTAAAACTTTCCTGGTTAAAGATTGGCATGATACATCCCTTGCCCGAAGAAAGGATAAAGAAATTTCTGGAAACCGTGGATAGGGTTCTTATTTTAGAAGAATTAGACCCTTTAATAGAAACAGAAGTGATGAGACTTGCCTTTCTAATGAATAAAAAAATTGATATTTTAGGGAAATTAGATAAAACATTACCTGTGATAGGAAGTTATTCCTTTAAAAAAATTAAAAAAGGTCTGGAAGTTCTTTTAAAAATAAAACTTGAATCTGAGCAGGAACCTGATATTTTAGAGAGAGCTAAGGAATTAGAAGTCAAACGTCCTACTTCTTTTTGTATAGGCTGCCCTCACCGTGGAACTTATTATGCTCTAAATAAAGCGATTAAGAATTTAAAATACAAGAAAGATGAAATTATTATTACCGGGGATATAGGATGTACCATTTTGGGTATGAGTAAACCTTTTGAAAGTTGCTGGACTGAAGTGGCTATGGGAGCAAGTATTGGAATAGCTCAGGGATTTAAATGGGCAGGAATTAAAAAACCGGTGATAGCCACCATAGGAGATTCTACTTTTTTCCATGCCGGTATACCTCCTCTTATTAATGCAGTCTATCAGAAGGTTCCCTTAACGGTAATTATTTTAGATAATGGCTGGACTGCCATGACCGGTTTTGAAGAAAATCCCGGGACTATTCCCATAAAAGAAAATGATAATTTTAGAGTAGATATTGAAAAAGTATGTCGGGGCTGCGGGATAGAAAAATTATATATCATTGATCCTTATGAGTCGGAAAAGTCAATCGAAAAAATGATGAAGGCTATTGATTATCCGGGGGTATCAGTAGTTATTGCCCGACGGGAGTGTGCTCTGCAGGCAAAGAGGAGAAAAGTAAAGTTACCTAAATTTAGAGTTGATGTTGATAAATGTACCGGTTGTCGGATATGTTTAAACCAATTAGCCTGTCCGGCTATGGTATTTCATCCTAAAACTGATAATCATAAGGCTTTTATGGAAATTAACTCAACCTGTACAGGATGTGGATTATGTGAATATGTTTGTCCCACAGGTGCAATAGAGGTGATTAAAGATGGAAAATAATATATATATAGCAGGTGTCGGAGGTCAGGGAGCTATCAGGTTGGGGCAGATTATTGCTAATTATTCATTGGAAAAAGGTGAAAAAGTTAAATTTTTTAAGGAAGTAGGTATGGCTCAAAGAGGTGGTCCGGTTCATTGTGAGATTAGAATAGGTAATGTATTTGGGTCGAGGATTCCACCTCTTTCTTCTGATATAGTAATAGTAATGGAATTATCCGAAGGATTGAAAAGTTTAGAGTTTGTTAAACCGGGAGGAACTGTACTTTTAAATAAGAAAAAAGTTTACCCTATAGACATAATGACTCATCCGGAAAAGTATCCCCGGGAAAAAGAAATTGAAGAATTATTTAAAGAAACTAAAGCCAAATTAATCTGGATTGATGCAGAAAAAATTGCTTCAGAAGCAGGACTTCCCATAGCAGAAAATATTGTCTTACTGGGCGCTCTCTCTTTTATCTCTTCATTTGATAAAATGTCAGTCATTAACATCTTAAGAAAACATATCCCACGTGAATTAGATAAAAATATTGCTGCTTTTCGGGCAGGTTACGAAACAGCAGAAGGAATGGATAAATGAAAAATATGGAAAATTTTTTTATCCCTCATTCAGTAGCTATTTTTGCTTCAATGAAAGAAGGAAAGACCGGATATGAAATAGTAAAAAATATGGTGGACGGAGGATTTAAAGGAGAAATCTATCCTATAAACCGTAACGGGGGTGAGATATTCAATCAAAAGATTTATCCGGAATTTAATGATTTAGATATTGATTTAGCTATTATTGCAATTCCGGGGAAATTTATTCCTTTCTTGCTTAAAAATTTAGGTAAAAAAAATGTTAAATCAGTAGTTATAATATCTGCCGGTTTTTCCGAGGTAGGAAATGTCACAGAAGAAGAAGAGATAAAAAATATTGCTAAACAATATCAAATGAGAATTATTGGACCTAATTGTGCCGGTATTATGAATACTGATTGTAATCTCTTTGCCAGTATTGAGGTCCGGGCTCTTTGTGGACAAACAGCCTTTATTACTCAGAGCGGCGCTCTTGGAGGAGCGGTTTTAATGATGGCTGAGGAAATGGGTTTTGGTTTTTCCAAATTCGTAAGTTATGGAAATAGATGCGATATAGATGAGGTGGATTTAATTAAATCCTTGGAGGATGATCCTCAGACCAGAGTCATTGCCATTTATATTGAAGGATTGACAGAAGGAAGAAAATTTTTAACTCAAGCCAGAAGAACCGGTTTCAAAAAGCCGATAGTGTTAATTAAAGCAGGAAAGAGTCAAGCAGGGATGAGAGCTACTTCTTCCCATACAGGTTCTTTAGCCGGAGAAGATAAAATTTATGATGCTGCCTTTAAGCAGGCCGGTATTTTGCGAGTAGAAGGGGTAGAAGAGATATTTGACTTATGTCGGGCTTTAATTCAATATAAGAAAATTAAAGGAAAAAAGATCGGGGTGATTACCAATTCAGGAGGACCAGCGGTCCTGGCTACTGATAAATTAGAAGAATTAGGTTTGGAAGTTTCCGAACCTTCTGAAAATTTAAAGAATAGACTGAAAGAACTTTTACCTCCAAATGTCTCTTTAGGAAATCCTTTTGACCTTCTGGCATATGGGGGAGCAGAATATTTTGCCAAGGTCAGTAAAACTATTGCTTCGGAATATGATGTGTTACTCGCTATATTTGTACCGACTTCATCGATGGATTCTACAGAAATTGCCACTGCTTTAGGCAAAATAAAAGAAGAGATAGAAATACCTATATTTGCTAATTTTATGGCTGGTAGGTTAGTAAAAGAGGCAATCGGAGAATTAAAAAAATATGGAATTCCCAATTATGAAACCGGGGAAAGATGCGCTAAGGTAATTCAAAAAATATATTTATATACTTTGAGAAATTATCAATAATTTTTTATATATATTTTGACTTAGAAAGCCTTATTACGTATAATAAAACAAGAAAAAATTACTAAAAAAGGTGGTGAATAATTTAATTTAGTTACTTAATTTCAATTAGATTTAAAAAAAGGAGGTAGGAAAAAATGTTGTGTAGACGTTTTGGTTTACGTTTTATTGTGAGTATTTTAATTATTGTTTTGGCAAGTTTATTTGTATTTAATTTTATGGTTATGGCGGAAAAGTTACCTGAAAAAATCGTAATTGGCTGTCTTGAACCTCTTACCGGTGCACATGCAATTTTCGGTGGTGAAGCAAAAATTGGTATGGAGTTTGCTCTTCAGCATATCAATGAAGCTGGTGGAATTCAATCATTAGGGGGAATTCCTCTGGAGTTAGTGGCTGAAGACGTGGGTGAAAATGCAATGAGTGCTCGTCTGGCAGCCGAGAGCCTGATAAGTAAACACCATCCGGTAGCTGTTTTAGGTCTATACATTAGTCGATTAACTACAGCAGCGTCGGAGATTACTGAAAGAGAAAAAGTAATTCTGGTAGCAGATGCTTTAGTAGATAATGTAACGGAGATGGGGCGCCAGTATCTATTTAGACCAGCTCCTAAAGCAAGCATGCAGGGCAGATCTGCTGTTGAGTTTGTTTTAGAAGCAGCTGAAAAATCCGGGGTCTCTGTAGAAAAAATCGCTATTCTAAATGAAGATTCTTCTTTTGGAAGAAGCAATGCGATAGGTGCTGTGCAAGCGGCTTTAGATAACGGGCTCACTATTGTCTATCAAAAGGAATATCCTTATGATATCACCGATGCTACATCCATTGTTCATGGAATTGCTGCAGCTGAAGCAGACTTTGTAATTACCTGTCCATATTTTATGGATGGGATTATATTTGCAAAGGCCTTTAAAGAATTGGATAAAATTCCAAAATTTATTGCCGGTATGGGTGCATGTGGCTTTACAGATCCCGAATCTATAGAAGCGTTAGGTGAATCATCCGAACATTATAGTAATACTTATAGTTATAATCCGGCTAAGGATACACCACAAAACCGCAAATTTGTTGAAGAGTATACTGCAAAAGTTGGACACATACCTACTGAAGCTGCTGGGATGAATTATTACGCAATGTGGATCTTAAAAGAAGCGCTTGAGCTTTCCGGGAAACTTTTCCCTGATGATCCGCTTAATTCAGACAATTTACGAAAAGCATTTTTAGAACTTGACTTAACTTCCGGCCCTGCAGTGGAAACTTTTCCGGTAAATCATATTGCTTTCGATGGAAAAGGGGACAATCCTTACGCCAGAGCCACAATTATGCAGGTTATTAAAGGTGAACCTAAAGTTGTTTGGCCCTTTGATGAAGCAGAAGCTGAGTTTGTTTTCCCCAGATCAGATGCTACCTATTAATTTTCATTAGTCACCGGAGCTCAAACTGTTTTTTGGTAGGATAGAAAAGTACCAAAGTGGTATTTGCTATGAAATATAAATAAGCTTTAGAAAACTTTTGCCTGGTGAGGTTAAAAATTAGTCAAATTTCTGGCCAGGCAAAAGTTTATATTTACTAGATGAATATATAAGTATAAGTAAGGGAAGGAATTAAGTGTAAAACATGGAAGTAACTATTCAAAGTCTTTTTGACGGAGCATTGATGGGTTGTATCTATGCCCTGATTGCTTTAGGGTTGTCTCTTATATTTGGAGTTATGAATGTAGTAAACTTTGCTCATGGGAATTTTGTAATGCTTTCTATGTACTTTTCTTTTTGGGCAGGATCGCTATGGGGTATTGATGCAGTTCTAACTCCGTTAATTACTTTTCCTTTGTTATTTATATTTGGCATATTGGTCTATTACGGAATAATAGACCGAACCCTAAAAGAACATTATACTATACAAATTGCTGTAACCGTAGGTTTAATGACTTTTTTGGGCGCCATAACTCAATTAGCATGGAAAGCACGACCTCGTGCACTTCCTTATTCTTTTATTCAAGGCAATATTCAATTCGGAGGTTATACCATTGCGCTTTCACGATTAACTTCAGCTATAATCAGTCTAATTGTTATTATAAGCATAGCTTTTTTCTTAAGTAAAACTTGGCTGGGACGGACAATAAGAGCAACTTCTGATGATTCAGATGCTGCTTCTCTTATGGGAGTTGATTTTCGAAAGACTTATGCCCTCGCCTTTGGACTGGGTTCAAGCCTAACCGCCATATCAGGTGGTTTATTGATGACTTTTCAACAAGTAGATCCAACTATGGGATTACGTTTTGGCTTGCTTAGCTGGTGCATCCTTGCACTTGCCGGGTTAGGTTCGATTTCTGGATTATTGATTTCCGGTATAATTATAGGAATAGGTGAATCGCTGGCAATGACTTTTTGGGATCCCAGGGCAAGGTCTTTGGTAATATATCTTATATTTATTTTAGTTCTTTGGTTACGGCCCAAAGGTCTTTTTGGGAGGAAGGAATGAAACGCAAAAGAAATCACAATTTAGAGAATTTATTATTATTATCATTTTTAGTTATTGCTTTATTCGTGCCTTTGATATTTGGTTCAAATCAATATAATATACTTTTAGTTACCACCGTACTCATATATGGAGTCATGGCTACCTCTTGGAATATTATTGGTGGTCTAGCCGGTCAGCTTGACCTGGCTTCCTTTGCTTATCTGGGGTTAGGTGCTTTCACCTCCGGTACTTTACTTATTCGCTTTAATTTAACCCCCTGGATTGGCATGATTCTGGGTGGTTTGGTGGCAGCTGCTTTTGCCTTATTAATTGGGATTCCTTTGTTTCGTTTCCGAATAAAAGGAGTGTGGTATGCTTTAACTACCACCGCTCTGGTTGAGGTACTTAAAGTAGTTTTTAATATGTGGGAAGAAATAGGTGGACCTGTAGAAAGATACCTGCCTTATTTTAGTGGTTCAACCTACCATATGCGTTTTGGTTCTTATGTCCCTTATTATTATTTAATATTGGGTATATTGGTCATAGCTTTACTGGTTAATTCCCGAATCGCTCACTCGAAACTGGGTTTTTATCTTAAAGCCTTGGGAGAGGATGAAGCTGCGGCCGAAGTACTGGGAGTTAATACTCGAGCTTGTAAATTAAGAGCGCTGGTCTACTATTCCTTTCTAATCGGAGTTACCGGTGCAATTTATGCAAATATCTATGGTTATATTCATCCCAGTTTTTTCAATGGGCCGGAAAGTATTAAGGTTGCGATATTGGGAATTGTAGGAGGTAGAGGCATTACTTATGGACCTCTTTTAGCAGCCTTATTATTAGTTGGCACCCAGGAATTTTTAAGGGCAAGTTTAGGTGCTGAAGTATCGGGTTTATACTTAGTCATTTACTCAGTCATTTTAATCCTGGTAGTTCTTTTTAAGCCTGGCGGAATTGCAACTTTCTTTCAATATAAAAATAAAAAGCCGGCAAAGCAGGAGGTGAAGAAAAAAAATGTTGTCTGAACAAATTCTTAAAGCTTCTAAACTTACCAAGCGCTTTGGTAATCTTATCGCAGTCAACCAGGTGGACTTAGAGATTAAAAAAGAGGAAATTATTGGACTTATTGGACCAAATGGTGCTGGAAAGACTACCTTTTTTAATTTAATAACAGGATTGGAAACCCCGGATGAAGGTCAGGTTATTTTCAAAGGGACTAATATTACAACCATGCCTCCTCATGCAATTTGTAAATTGGGAATGTCCCGTACTTTTCAAGTGGCAAAATCTTTTACTGAAATGTCTGTCGAAGATGCAATAAGAGTAGGGGCTTATAATAGGCGGGGGGAAGAAAAAGTGCAAAACAAGGTGGATTGGGCACTTAAATTTTTTGAATTGGAAGATATCCGAGACTATAAATGCAGTGATTTAGGGTTATCTTCTTTACGTAAAGTAGAAGTAGCAAGGGCAGCTGCTACTGAGCCTGAGCTTTTACTTCTCGATGAGGTAGGAGCAGGGCTTACTGCTACCGAACTCTTAAAGCTTATGTCAGAACTTAAAAGACTTAACCAGGAAACTAAAATTACCTTATGTATCGTTGAACATGTCATGCAAATGGTGATGGGTCTTTGTGAGAGAATCTTTGTCCTGGATGCCGGTGAACTTATTGCCAAAGGTATTCCAAGTGAAATAAGTAATAATCAGCGGGTTATTGAAGCCTATCTGGGAAGGGGAAGTTATAGTGAGCCAAGTTCTACAGGTTAAAGAATTAAGTTCCGGTTATGGTAAAGTCACTGTTTTGAGGGATATCAACTTCCAAATAGAAGAAAATGAAGTTGTAGCAATTATTGGCTCAAATGGAGCAGGAAAGACTACACTTTTAAAAACCATTTCTAAGTTAATTTCTCCTTTTGCTGGAGAAATTATTTTCGAAGGACAAAATATTACAAAATATCCGCCTCATTTAATTTCCCGGGCAGGGATTGCACATGTACCGGAAGGCGGAAAGCTTTTTATAAATATGAGCGTTTATGAAAATCTGCTTATGGGAACATATAGAAACAGAAAGAAAATAAAAAATAATATTTTAAAAGAGATTTACGAGATTTTTCCCATACTTAAAAAGAGAGAAAAGCAATTAGCGAAGACATTAAGTGGTGGTGAAAAGCAAATGCTTAGCATTGGCAGAAGCCTGGCAAGTCAGCCTAAATTTATAATGCTTGATGAACCTTCCCAAGGTATAGCACCCAAATTAGTAGATGATATCTATCAGAAATTGTCCATTTTAAAGAAAAAGGGGATTACTATGCTACTTGTAGAACAAAATATAAATTACGCTTTACAATTTGCAGAAAGAGCTTATGTTTTGGAAAACGGTAAAATTGTTATGGAGGGAAAGAGTAAGGAACTTTTAAATAGTGAACATGTAAAAAAACATTATTTAGGAATATAAACTGCTAATTTTAAGAAAAGAGGCGGAAGGTGCACCAGATTATCCAGAAAGCTAAAAAAGAAAAAAGATCATTATTAGAGACAGAAGCAAAAGAATTATTGAAGGAATATAAAATTCCTGTTCCTAATTTTAAATTAATAAAGAGTGAAAATGAAATTATTGGATTAGCCAAAGAAATAAATTTTCCTATAGTGATGAAGATTGTCTCTCCTGACATTATCCATAAAACAGATGCAGGAGGAGTAAAAGTAGGTATTAAAGATGAAAAAGAAGCAGAATTAGCTTATCAGGAAATAATTTCCAAGGTTAAAAAATATAATAAAGAAGCAAAAATTGAGGGAGTAATAGTATATCCTATGGTTCTTCAAGGAACAGAGATCATTATAGGGATGATGAAAGACCCTCATTTTGGTCCAGTGGTAATGTTTGGGTTAGGGGGAATCTTTGTGGAGGTATTGAAAGATATTTCCTTTCGCATCCTTCCCATAGAAGAAAGAGATGCCGGGGAAATGATCACCGGGATAAAGGGATATGAAATTTTAAAAGGAGCAAGAGGTAATCCTCCCCGAGATATCCAGGCTATAAAAGAAGTTTTATTGAAAGTTTCTAAACTTACTACGGAAAATCCAGAAATTAACGAAATAGACTTAAATCCCATATTTGTATTTGAAAAGGGTCTACAGGTAGTCGATGCCCGAATGATTTTATAAGAAGAGAAAAATTAGTAAATAAAATATTATCTATTATACAAAAAGGAGGTGTTCCTATTGGCAGAAATAAAATATGATGTCATCGGTAAAAGATACGATATTAAAAATATAGGGAAAGTCACAGGTGAAGAAATTTATTCCTGTGATGTCAATATTCCCGGCCAATTATATGCGGTAGTGTTGCGTAGCCCATATTCACATGCTGAGATTAAGAAAATTGATTATACCGAAGCAGAGAAAATGGGAGCCATCTGTATTGGTCCGGATGATGTACCCAATACTTTATATAATGAACGAATAGTAAGTATTCCCGATAAAACCTATCGTGATAGAACGGTTTTACCTAAAGATAAAGTGCGTCATGTAGGAGAGGCTATTGCTGCTTGTGCTGCCGAAACAGAAGAGAAGGCTTTTGCTGCTCTTAAAAAGATAAAAGTCGAGTGGGGAAAAAAATGGGAACCATTAGTAACCCTTGATGATGCTATGGATTCAAATGCTCCCGTGATATATGACCATGTATATTTAGGAAAAGAAAAAATAGATGTAAAAAATAACCTTGCCTGTGAGCGAAATATTGTAGTGGGTGATGTAGAAGAAGGATTTAAAGAAGCGGATATAATTGTAGATGAAACATTTAATATAAAAAGAGTTTACCATATGCAGCTGGAGACTAAATCCGCGGTATGTAAACCGGAAGCAGATGGAGGAATAACTCTCTGGACTACTACCCAGGGGATACATAATGTACGGATACTTTTAGGACATATTTTTAATATTTCACTTAGTAAAATAAATGTAAAGAGAATTACTCTGGGAGGTTCTTTCGGTTCAAGTATTCAAATGAATTCAATAACCCCCATTTGTGTAGCTTTAGCCTTGAAGGCAAAAAGAACAGTTAAATTGGTATCTTCCCGGGAAGAAGATATGTACGACCATTCCAGTTATCCCTTAAAGACTCGTTTAAAAGTTGGGGTTAAAAAAGACGGTACTTTAACAGCTGCTCATTGTAAAGTATGGGTGGAGATTGGCGGTCATAATATTCAAGCCTATCCTTATCTAGGTTGTGTAGCCGGATGGTTTGCCTCCCTTTATAAATGGCAGAAAATAAAATATGAAGGAAAAGCCTTTTACAGTAACAAAGGCCCTTCCTGTGCCCGAAGAGGGTACGGCAGCCCACAAATCAATTTTCCGGTAGAAAACATGATGGACATATTGGCTGAAAAATTAGATATGGACCCGGTGCATTTCAGATTACAGAATTATGTGGGCAGAGGCGATGAATTCTGGGGACAGGGACCCACCGTTAGATCTATTATTAGAAGCTGTGGTGTAGAAGAGATGTTGGTGAAAGGTTCGGAACTAATCAATTGGGACAAAAGAGGCAATCCGCATCTGAAAACCGGAACTGTCAAAAAGGGCATTGGGGTAGCAAGAGGATTTCATACCTCGGGCACCGGTGGACCCAAGGCCGGTGAAGTTATAGATTATTCCGGTGCAACGGTAAAAATTAACGAAGATGGTTCGGTAGACGTTATTACTGCTTTAATGGATCATGGAGGAGGAACTTGGGATGCCGGCGCCAAGGTGGTCGCTGAAGTTTTAAAAGTGCCTTTTGAAAAAATAAGTATTGATAATGGAGTAGATACACGTACCACTGTTTTTGATGTTAATACTCATGCCACCAGAGGAATATATTGCGGATGTGGTGCCATAAAATTTGTGGCGGAAAAAGTAAAAGAGATATTACTGAATTATGCGGCAACACTTTTTGAAGATAGACCGGAAAATTTAACTCTAGCCCTAAATGAAGAACTTGGCCAGGGTATAATATACCCGGAGGGGCTACCGGAAAATTATAAGACCATTGGAGAAATAGCCGACCATGCTCGAATAAACAGTGTAGGAACTTTTTCTTACACCTCCACTCTTAGACAAAAAAACTGTCCTCCCTGTTTTATTACCTATTTTACCGAAGTTGAAGTTGACACTAAAACCGGTGAAATTACCATACCGAGAGTAGTGATGATGGGTGATTCGGGAACCATTATTAATCCCGAGTTATGGAAAGGACAGATATTGGGTGCCTATGCTTTGGGAGTAGGTGTGGGAAAGTTGGAGTCAATCCCTTATGATAAGGTTACCGGTAAATTAAAATGCAATGGATTTATTACCGATTTTAAAGTTCCCACTACCATTGACATGCCCGATATTAACAACATCATTGTAGAGCATGCCCATACTTATGAGCCGACAGGTCCTTTTGGGGCAAAGGGAATAGGTGAAGCAGCCTTAAGTGCAGTAGCCTCTTCTTTTGGTAATGCAGTCTACAATGCAGTCGGAATCCGGTTCCATGAACTTCCGATTACCCCGGAAATCATGCTTGAGGCCTTAAAAGAAAAAGAGACAGGAGGGAAAGTGTAAATGCAGACCAATACCAAAATATTAGCTAAAGAATTTGAATATCTGGCACCTAAAACTTTAGACGAAGCTTTGAATTTGCTTGATAAGTATAAAGATAAAAATATTAAAATATTAGCTGGAGGAACTGACCTTTTGGTTAAAATGAAGACTACTGATTTGCAGGTGGATTATCTATTGAACATTAAAAATATCCCGGAGCTTGATTTTATAGATACAACACAAGGATTAAAATTAGGAGCCATAACTCCTTTATCTCATATTGCAAAAGAAGAAAAAGTAAAAACGAATTATACTGTACTTTATGAAGGGATTATGTCTATGGCTGCTCCCGCTGTGAGAAACATGGGAACGATAGCAGGTAATCTGGGTAATGCTTCTCCGGCAGCAGATACGGTCCCACCGTTAATGGTCTATGGTGCAGAAGTGAAATTGCAGAGTAAAAGAGGAGAGCGTACTGTTTTGGTAGAAGATTTAATTACTGGAGTAGGAAAAACACTTTTAGAACCGGATGAGCTGATTACTG
>CAZMLS010000012.1:0-27234 GCA_964567215.1 uncultured Atribacterota bacterium
TCCTGCTTTCGCAGGAATGACAGAAGGAACATACGGGCTCGATGAATCGATCCCCATTCTCCTGGATTCTGACTCCTGGCTTCCTCTTTTCTAACTATCTTGAATTCTTCTTTCCCTTTTCTTTACTATATACTATATACTATATACTAAATGCTAAATACTATATACTGATTCTTCACTTCCCGCTATTACTGCCTGTCCTAAAGATATCCCCCCATCATTGGGAGGAACTTTTTTATGAGAAAATACCACGAATTCACGGGATTCTAATAATGAGATTACTTTTTCAGTTAGATATTTATTTTGAAATACTCCACCGCTAATTGCAACCTTGTTAATTTTAGTTTTCTCTCTTATTTTAACACATAATTTTAAGGTAAATTGTGCTACAGTATTATGAAATTTCGCAGCCATTATCCCTTTGTCAATTCCCTTTTTAAGATCCCTAATGACTTCAACAATTATCTTTTTTGGTTCAATGATATATTCTTTTTCTTTCTCAATAATATCAAAGCCATAACTATTGTTAATTTTAGGCAGGCAAATACTCTCCAATTCCATGGCCGCCTGCCCCTCATAACTTATCTCATCCTCTATGCCAATCAGTGAAGATATTGTATCAAACAGTCTTCCACAACTGGAAGTAAGCGGAGAATTTATCTTTTGGTCAATCATTTTTTCAATAACTAATAATTTATTATAATCCCTTCTTTTAATAAAATCTATATTCAAGGTTTTAGCTTTCTGACCGAAAATTGAATATAGATAGCTATAAGTCATTCTCCATGGTTCGGTAATTGCTTTATCGCCACCGGGCAAAGGATAATATTGCAAATGGCCCATCCGGGTATATTTTTTAAAATTACATACTAAAAACTCACCACCCCAAATATTGTCATCATCACCATAACCTGTTCCATCGTAAGCTATTCCGATTACCGTTTCATGGATATTGTTTTCAGCCATGCAACTGGCTATATGCGCGTGGTGGTGTTGGATTTTTTTTAATTCTAAATTATTTGCCTGTGCAATTTCTTCCGCATATTGAGTAGATAGATAATCCGGATGAAGATCACAAGCTATTATTTTTGGATTTACCCTGAATATTTTTTCTAATTTTTTTATCGATTCCTTTAGAAAATTTAGAGTTTCCAAGCTCTTTAAATCTCCAAAATACTGGCTGGGAAAAACATAATTTTCTTTAGAAAAACTAATAGTATTTTTTAGTTCTCCACCTAATGCCATGACTTCTTTTATTTTGAAATCAAGGGTAATGGGATATGGAACATATCCTCTTGATCTTCGAAAGAACATCGGCTCATTATTGATAAATTTTATAACTGAATCATCGCAACGATTGTATATATTCCTATTATATGCAAGGAAAAAATCGACCACTTTATCTAATTTTTCAAAAGCTTCCTGGTTATCACTAATAATAGGTTCTTCGCTAAAATTACCGCTGGTCATTACCAGAGCCAGGAAATGATCTCTTAGCAAAAGATAATGAAGGGGAGTGTAAGGCAACATGACACCCAAATAATTATTATTAGGAGCAACCTGAGTGGAAATTACCTGATAATTTTTCTTCTTTTTTAAAAGGACAATGGGTCTGGCTCTATCTGTAAGCAATTCTTCTTCTTCTGGTTCGATCAGGCAAAACCGCTTAATTTTTTCTATATCCGGAGACATGATGGCAAAAGGTTTCGCTTCTCGATTTTTTAATCTTCTCAATCTGCTTACTGCCTGATCATTCGTTGCATCACAAGCCAGATGATAACCGCCCAATCCTTTAATTGCCCCGATTTCACCTTGTTTTAATCGGTTGATTGCTTCTTTTACCGGATCTTTTACTTGTAATTTTTTTTTATTTTTGTAGAAAGATACTACCGGCCCGCAAATTTCACATGCATTCGGTTGTGCATGGTATCTCCTGTCTTCGATATTTTCATATTCTTTCTGGCATATTGGGCACATTTTAAATTCGTCCATGGTCGTTTTTTCCCGATCATAGGGAATATCCTTTATGATGGTAAAACGCGGTCCACAGTTTGTGCAATTTATAAAAGGATATCGAAATCGCCTATTTTTAGGATTAAACAATTCTTCCAGGCAATCCTGACATATGCTGATATCGGGTGAAACCAGAACAAAATTGTTTTCTTTTTTTGAAATGCTTTTTTTTATAGAAAATCCAATATAACCTACCAGAGGTAAATCTTTAATTCTCATTTCTTCTATTTTTGCAAGGGGTGGAAGCTTTTTTGGAATATCGATAATGAATTTATTTAAATCTGTATCCTTCCCTTCGATATCGATTTCTACACCCAGGTCGGAATTAAGCACCCAGCCATGCAGTTGATAAATACTCACCAGTTTATGTATAAAAGGCCTGAAGCCTACTCCTTGAACTATTCCCTTAATGATTATATTCTTTCTTAGTTTCATGTAAAACTGCTTTCAAAACATTCAGATTATCCACTATCAGCTAGTACATGCTATTGAGTATAAGGATAATCTAAAGGATTCGTTAATTAAAGCCGGTTACCGGACTTTTTTTTCACCTGTTCCCGCAACCAACTATACCATCCGTCCAATCCCTCTCCGGTCTTACAGGAAATTTCATATATTTTCAGGTCAGGTTTTATTTTTAAAGCATCCCTTTTTGCTTTAGATACATCAAAATTTGTAAAGGGCAATAAATCAATTTTATTAATTAACAATACCGTAGCTTTGCGAAACATGACAGGATATTTAATCGGTTTATCATCACCTTCCGGCGTGCTAACCATAACGACTCTATCATCTTCACCCAAATCAAATCCCGCCGGGCATACAAGATTACCAACATTTTCTATCACAAAAAGTTCTAAATTTTTAAAATCATAAAAATCTAACGCATTGTCTATCATATTTGCATCCAAGTGACAAGCTCCATCAGTATTAATCTGAGTCACCGGAATATTAAATTTTTTAATTCTATTTGCATCATTAGCCGTCTGTAAATCACCTTCTAAAACCGCAATATTCAAATCCTTTTTCAATGCTGCAATCGTTCTTTCTAAGAGCGAGGTCTTTCCCGAACCAGGTGAACTCATTAGATTAATGGTATACACTCCGTTACACTGAAATAATTTCTTATTTTTTTGTGCCAGGGTATCATTTGCCTTTAATATATTTGCAAATACTTTTACTTTCGTCAATTTATTTTCCTCCGTAAAATCTTTCTTTTTTTGAATAATAGCTAGTAAATTATATCATAAAAACAATATTCTGTCCCAAAAAGATCATCTGAACTATTACACTAAAATCTAAATATAAACGATAAATTTCTTTTAATAATTTACCTATACAGCGAGAAAGGGAAAGAGGGAGTAAGTGCTATTGACTGTACAGGAGATTTATGGAGCTTCCTTTTGTCTTTGCTATAACCTTTTATCAATGGTCAATCTTTGTTTTTTTAAAATATTTTTCTGCGAGAAGAATTGCCACAAAATCATCATAATGACATGGCGGTACTCTTAATGACAATGGAATGATTTTTAAAATTCCTTTAGGTGGATTGAACTTAAAATATCTTTTTCTCGCTTCTAACGTACTAAATTTTTCGTTTACTTTTTTAATGTCATAATGCGGAAATTTTTCTTTTATTAACGCTTCAACTGATTTACAATTTGTTCCATCTCCTAAAATTACTTTGTCTATACTGTAAGTATGAGAAATTTCTTTAATGTCTGCGATTAAATCTTTTGTGAATACAACTTTTTTTAACTTAAGTTTCAACTTTGCATCCACTACAGCATAACCACATTTTTTTGTTCCTGGGTCAATAGCTAAGACTATCTCTATTCTTGACATATTATAGTTTACCCGCTTCTATTTATTATAATTTATATTTCTATTCTTTCAGGATGTGAATAAATATTCATTTTTTCTCCCCTTACAAATCCCGCCAAAGTTATTCCCGATTGCTTAGCCAACTTAATGGCATAATCAGTAGTAGCAGCTCGGGAAATTATAATTGGTATCTTTGCAGACATAATTTTAAATAAAATTCCGGAGGTTATGCGGCAGGAAGTTAAAATAATTTTATCAGTCATTGTGATATCTTTAATAAAAGCTTCACCTAATATTTTATCAACCGTATTATATCGACTGATATCTTCACTAAATATTAGTATCGAGCTATTTATATCGGCTAAAGCACAGCTATGTGTTCCACCGGTAAGTCTAAAAAATTCAGCTTTTTCTTGCATTTTTGAAATTAATTTAAATACTTGATTTTTCTTAATATGTAAAGGAAAATCATTGAATGGTAATTCCTTTTTCTTATTCTCTGTTTGATAAATTCCTATCTGTAAATTGCTTTTCATGATATCTTTAGGAATAAAAGAAGCACTTTTAAGCTTCAAATTCATCAAATTCTGTTTGTCATCTATTTTTATAGATTGAATATCTTCTTTTTTTTGTATAAATCCTGAAGCATATAAAAATCCTACTCCTAAGTATCTATAGTTTTCAGGGGTACATTGAAGTGTAACTATTTTGGTTCCATTTAAAAAAATTGAAAAAGGAACTTCTCTGGCTACTAAATCGGAAACTTTTTCTTCTTTATCTTTAGTAATTTTAATTAAACTTATTTTTATTCCTTTTTTCTCTTTCATTAATAATCAAATCCCTTTTTTTCTTTATAATTTCTTCTGCTTTTTTAAAATCACTTTTGAAATTTACATTAAAAAAAGAACAAAATTCAGGATCAAATCTTTGAATTTCACTATCATTAATAAATTTTATTTTTAAGTGAGAAAATATTTTTCGGACTGATAAAACATTAGATTGTATATTTTTTTCCATCACTTTAAGGCATTTCTTACTATAAATGGCACATAAGGGTTCTATGTAGCTTCCATTATATCGAGGAATAATAATATCATTTGAATCAATATTTTCTCTCATGTATTGAAGTAATTCTACATTCAAAAGGGGCATATCACAACCTACTACTAAACTATACTGAGAATTTGAAACAGTTAAGCCTGAAAATATACCACCCAAAGGACCTTTTTCGGGAAATATATCTTCCACTACCTGCTCATATTGTGGATATTTTTCTTTTGGTCCTACTATAATAATATCTTTTTCGGATAAATTATCCATAGAAACAAGTTTTGAGATAATCCATTCAATCAAGGATTTATTTAATAACCTAATCTGTGCCTTATTTTTATTTAGTCCAATTCTGCTGCTTTTCCCACCTGCCAGTATTATTGCTTTTAAAGTAGTATTTTTTTTACTCGTTTTTATTATCATAATAACATATCATATCATTTTGTATTTAAAAAATACAGCTATTTTTCGTATAGCATGCTATTCAAACATAAAAATTAAAATTCCAAAAAATAGAAAATAAACCATTATTCTACTTTATTTAATAATGATGATTTTATTAAATCTCTTTTTTTTTAATTAAAAATAGAAGCAAATACTAAGCGTAATAAGTTTTAAAACTTCAGCGATAAGTAATCCTTTCTTTTTATTTCTTAGAATCAATAAATAAGGGGGTCATAATGGATAAAAGACCCCCTTATTCCTATTTTTTTTCAAATTGTATTTTGTAATTTTAATGGTTAATCTTTTTTCAGGTAAACCAACCAATAAACAGTGGCAACACAAATCGATCCACCTACAATATTACCTAAAGTAACTGGAATAAGATTATTTAGGAACATTCCTTTGATGGTTAAGTTTCCTAATTTATCAGCTAATCCTGCTGTAGCTACTACAGAAGCATTTTCTTTCATCAATAATCCCATGGGTATGAAATACATATTCGCTACGCAATGCTCAAATCCACTGGCTACAAATGCCATGATAGGAAAATAGATTCCAAATATCTTTCCAATGATATCCTGAGAAGCTACTGCCATCCAGACCGCTAAACATACCAGCCAATTACATCCGATTCCTCTCGCAAAAGCTTCCCCCCAACCAAGATTAACTTTTCCATTGGCAATGGCTAAAGCTTTTGCTCCTACTGCAAGATTTCCTGTTTTCCAAAGTCCTGTTGCATACATTAACCAAACCAATAACAAAGAACCAGCAAAATTAGCTAAATAAACCCAAAACCAGCTATTAAACACTCCGCGTAATCTTCCTTCATGAGCTAAGACTTTTATAATAATTAAATTATTTCCGGTAAAAAGTTCCGCCCCTGCAATAATGACTAACATGAGTCCCACCGAAAAAACGCTTCCGAATATAAATTTAGTAAATCCTACTCCAAGATATTTCGGCATATCATAAGTAGTTATAGTTGCTAATTCCGAACCGAAACCGATAAATGCACCAGCTAATATGCCTAAAAGAATCATACGACCTATTGACAAGCTAACTTTAGCCTTACCTACTCCAATCATTGTATGGGCTATTCCTCCGGGCGCAAGAAAACCATGCACTTTGTACTTAATATTACTTTTCTCTTCTTTTTTTGAATCCATTTTTTCCCTCCTTTTTTTATTTTTTTAATTAAGTTTATATTTTTTTAATTTTAACAGCACATACTTTATATTCGGGAATCTTAGATACCGGATCAAGAGCAGCATTTGTCAATAAATTTGCAGCCGCTTCATGGAAATGGAAGCTCATGAAAACAACTCCCTTTCCAGATTTTTCAGTTACCAGAATCTTGGCTCTAATTTTTCCTCTACGTGAAGCCACTTCCACAATTTCTTCATTTTTTATCTTCAGTTCTTCTGCATCTTTAGGATTAATTTCCACTAATGCTTCCGGATATATTTCGTTTAAGCCTTTGGATCTACGCGATATAGTTCCTGTATGGAAATGATATAATACACGTCCGGTAGTAAGGAGTAACGGATATTCTTTATCTGGTAGTTCTGCAGCCTCTTTAAACTCAACAGCAGAAAATTTTCCTTTTCCTCTGCTAAATTTTCCTTTATGTAGATACTTGGTTCCTGGATGATTGGCATCAGGACATGGCCACTGTAATCCACCATTATCTAAACGATTAAAAAACATTCCGCCATAAATAGGTGTAAGCCTGGCGATTTCTTCCATAATTTCTGCCGGACTATCGTAGCTCATTTTATAACCCATCTTTTGAGCTAATTCACAGATAATTTGCCATTCCGGTTTTGATTCTCCTATTGGTTCAATAGCCTTTCTTATTCTTTGTACCCTTCTTTCTGTATTGGTAATTGTTCCATCTTTTTCCGCTATAGTAACTCCCGGCAATACCACATCGGCAAATTCAGCGGTTTCAGTCATAAAGACATCAGAAACAACCAAAAATTCCGTTCTCTTTAATGCTTCCCGAACGTGATTTAAATCCGGGTCAGACATGGCTGGATTTTCTGCCATGATAAAAATTCCTTTAATCTTTCCATCATAAGCAGCATTTAATATCTCTACAACGGTTAATCCTACTTTATTGGGTAATTCCGCTCCCCAGGCTTTAGAAAATTTCTCCTGTATTTGAGGGTCAACGACTTTTTGATAACCAGAATAAACATTAGGCAGGGCACCTAAATCACATGCTCCCTGTACGTTACTTTGTCCACGTAAAGGATTAACTCCGGAGCTTTCTTTGCCCACATTGCCGGTAATCATTGAGATATTGGCAGTAGACAAAACATTATCTGTACCAGTGGTGTGTTGAGTGATGCCCATTGAATAAATAAGGGATACATTAGGAGATGAAGCATAAATTCTGGCTGCTTTTCGAATATCTTCTGCAGGGACACCTGTTATTTTTTCCACTATTTCCGGATTGTATTTGAGCACGGTTTTTTTCATTTCTTCATAACCTTCAGTTCTCTCAGCAATAAATTCCTTATCTTCCAAACCTTCAGTAATGATAACGTTCATTAGTCCATTAAAGAGAGCCACATCCGTTCCAGGGCGCTGTCTTAACCATAAAGTAGCATATTTAGTTAGTTCAATTCCACGAGGGTCAGCTACAATTAATTTTGCGCCATTCTTTGTGACTGCTCTTTTAATTTCTAAAGCAATAATCGGATGATTTTCGGTTGTATTCGAACCGGTTAAATAAATAGCCGAAGCATTAGCAATCTCTTTTATAGAATTAGTCATTGCTCCACTACCAAAAGCTTGAGCCAAACCAGCCACAGTTGCTGAATGACATAAACGGGCACAATGGTCAACATTATTTGTTCCCAAAACAGCTCGCCCAAATTTCATTAGAAGAAAATTTTCTTCATTTGTACACTTTGCAGAAGAAAGAACAGCCAAACTATCACTGCCATTTTTCTTTTTAATTTGACTGAATTTATCACTGATTAATTGAAGAGCTTCTTCCCAGGATGCTTTTTCAAATTTTCCATCTTTTTTAATTAAAGGAGTTGTCAATCGATCATCACTATGAATATAGTCATAACCAAAACGTCCTTTTACACAAAGATTAATTCCATTAACCACACTATCGGCATTAGATGTAACTTTTATTACTTTTTTATCTTTGATATTAAAATCAAAATTACATCCGCAACCACAGTAATTACAAGTAGTTTTAACTTTTTCAAATTCCCAGGTTCTTCCTTTTCCTTGAGCAGCTTTATCAATAAGTGCGCCAACAGGGCAAACGGCAACACATTGACCACAGGAGACACATTGAGAATATCTTAAATCGACATCTCCACCAGCTATAATCTTTGTTTGTGAGCTTCGGTACCCAAAATCGATAGCATGAGATTGTTGAATTTCATTACATATTTCTACACATCGACCACATAAAATACACTTGTTTGAATCTCTAACGATAAAAGGATTGCTTTCATCTAAAGGAATTTTTCTATCAATTCTACCAAATCTTGATTCCTTTACTCCTAACTCATAAGCTAAATCTTGTAAGGCACAATCACCATTCTTCTCACAAGTCATACAATCAAGTGGATGACGACTTAATATTAGTTCTACTACTATTTTACGGGCTTTAATAACCCTTTTACTATTTGTATGAATTACCAAGCCCTCCCTTATAGGAAAAACACAAGAAGCAACTAAAGTAGGAGCACCTTCCACTTCTACTACACATACCCGGCAGGAACCAGGAGTAAATCCAAGTTCAGGCATGGCACATAATGTGGGTATATGAATACCTAATTCTGTAGCAATTTCTAAAATAGTTTTGCCTTCTTGTGCCATTACCTCCTGTCCATCTATAGTTATTTTGACTTCTTTCATCATTAATTTATTCTCCTTCTTTTATTTAACTAAGATTTTTAATTTTTATCTTTTACAATAATTTTCAAAACTTCTTATCAACTTTTTATTTTTTATAAAAAGAATATTTATTTTATTAATAGATTATTTTATATTCTTCAGAAAAAAGATTTAATGAATTTAATAAAGAATTAGGGGCACTCTGACCTAGCGGACAGAAAGAAGTATTTTTCATATTTTCTCCTAATAATTTAATCGTTTCTATATCCCCTGCTTCAACTTTTCCTAAACTTATTTTATCTAATATTTCATAGATATATCTGGTACCTTCCCGGCAAGGAGTACATTTACCACAGGACTCATGAACAAAGAATTTCATACAGCATTTCATAAAATCTACAACTAAAACTGTTTCATTCATAATTAATATTGCACCGGAGCCCAGGCTATAACCTACTTCTTTCAGGGATTGAAAATCAAGGGGAACATCTAAAAATTCCGAAGAAAGAATATTACCGGCAGTGCCTCCTATCTGGGTCATTTTAAAATTCCCGGAAGACATTCCTTCTGCATAATCGTAAATAATCTCCCTTAGAGTAACTCCCATAGGAACCTCTATTACACCCGGACGATTTACATGTCCCAGCACTGCATAAACTTCCAAAAATACATCTCTCTGAATTATTTTCATTAATTTTACAGGAATAAACTAATTCAGCAGTACTAGTTTGATAAAGTAAAAATATTTTATCTCTTTTTATTGTTTTAGAGAATCGGTAATTATATCTTTCTATATTCATTAGACTTGCAACAACACGCCATTCATGTTTTTTTAATTTCAATAAAAAAATAATCTTACTCTGATTTTAAAATTTGATATTTTTTCTAAAATTTTATTTTTATCCCTTTGTAATTGCTGCAAACTTACAAGTACTGTAGCATAGACCACATTTTATACATTTTTCCTGGTCTATTATATGAGCATGTTTCTTTTCACCGGTTATCGCATTTACCGGACATTTTCTTGCACATGCTCCACAACCAACACATTTTTCAGGATTTATTTCATATTTCATTAAAGATTTACATACTCCAGCCCTACATTTTTTATCTTTAATATGTTCTATGTACTCATCTTTGAAATATCTAAGTGTAGACAATATAGGATTAGGTGCAGTCTGACCTAAAGCACAAAGAGCAGTATCTTTTATTACAGTAGACAGCTCTTCCAGCGTGTCCAGATCTTCCATTTTCCCTTTTCCTTCACATATTCTATTTAAAATTTCCAGCATGATTTTTGTTCCTTCTCTGCAAGGAGTGCACTTTCCACAAGATTCTTCTTGAATAAATTCCATGAAATAACGAGCTATATCTACCATACAAGTATCTTCATTCATTGCAATCAAGCCACCGGAACCCATAATAGCACCTAAATCTTTTAATGATTCATAATCTATAGGTACATCTAAATATTGAGTCGGGATGCATCCTCCAGAAGGACCACCAATCTGCACTGCTCTTAACTTTTTATTATTAGGAACTCCTCCTCCAATATCATAAATAATTGTTCTAAGGCTCATTCCGATAGGAACCTCTATAAGACCATTATTGCTTATATCTCCGGCCAAGGCAAAGACCTTTGTTCCTTTACTTTTCTCAGTTCCGACGGATGCAAAATCATCTCCGCCTTTTAAAATAATATAAGGTATATTAGCATAGGTCTCTACATTGTTTAATACAGTTGGACATTCAAATACTCCCTTTTGCGCCGGGTAAGGTGGTCTTGGTCGAGGTTGTCCTCTTTTCCCTTCTATCGAACGCATTAACGCTGTCTCCTCACCACAAACAAAAGCGCCTGCTCCCATTCTTATTTCTATGTCAAAATTAAAACCAGTATCCAGAATATTTTTTCCTAAAAGTTTATTTTCTCTTGCTTGTTTGATAGCAATGGATAATCTTTCTATCGCTAACGGATATTCTGCTCGAATATATATATATCCCTGCCTTGAACCAATTGCATACCCACAAATCATCATAGCCTCAATGATGCTATGTGGGTCACCTTCCAAAATACTTCTATCCATAAAAGCACCAGGATCACCCTCATCAGCATTACATAAAACATATTTTCTATCACCTTTTGAAGCAGCAGTAAATTGCCATTTTAAACCGGTAGGAAAGCCTGCTCCTCCTCTTCCCCTTAATCCTGATTTCTTAACTTCCTCTATTACTTGTTGGGGAGTCATTTCGGTTAATACTTTACCTATAGCCATATATCCATCGGCAGCAATATATTCTTCAATATTAAGCGGATTTATAACTCCACAATTTCGAAGAGCTATTTTTCTCTGTAGTTTGAAAAAATCTATATTTTTAATCATTTCGACCATTTCTTTAGTTTCAGCTTTTTTATAAAAAAGACGCTTTACTACTCTGCCTTTTAATAAATGTTCCCGAACTATTTCTTTTGCGTCCCCAGAATTTACTTTTTGATAAAATACTCCTTCCGGATAAATAATCATAACCGGACCTAACTCGCAAATACCCATACATCCCGTAGTTATAACTTCAATTTCATTCTGAAGACCTACTTCTTTAATCTCTTTTTTTAATGCATCTTTAACGCTTTCTGCACCAGAAGATATACAGGCACCTCCGTAACAAAGCAAAACATGAGTTCTATAATTATACATATTAATATTCCCTACCTTATCTATTTATATTGTTCTAATATTTTATTTAATTTTTCAGCAGTCATACGACCGTATACATCACCATCAATCATAATAACCGGCGCTAATCCGCAAGCACCCAGGCATCTCTGATCATTAATAGAAAACCTTCCATCTTTGGTTGTTTGTCCAATACCTATTCTTAATTTCTCTTCAAGCTCCTCTAATACTTTTTTTGCACCACGAACATAACAAGCCGTTCCCAAACAAATTGCAATTGTATGTCTACCAGTAGGATTGGTTTTGAAATAAGAATAAAAAGTTACTACACCAGTAATCCTGCTTACCGATAAATTCATCTCTTTGGCGATAAATTTTTGTACTTCTACGGGAAGATATCCAAAAATTGATTGAGCTTCATGTAATACTTGTATTAGGTATCCTTCCTTATCTTTATTTTTATTAATAAATTCTTTAAGCTGTTTGTATTTTTGCTCATCAGTAAGCTCTTTCTCATTACAAATACTTGTCATAATTACTTCCCCTTTGAAAAAAGATATTTTTCTACAATTTCACCATTTAATATGTGTTTCTCAAATATTTCTTCGGCTGCTTGCAAATCGACCTTTCCATATACTACAGGTTCTTTATCTTCCACATAAACTTGAATCATGGGTTCTTGTTCACAAAAACCAGCACAACCTGATGTAGTTACAATGATATCGCTTCTATTATTTTCCGCTATCAAGTCAACAAAAGTATTCATGGTTTCCCTTGCTCCAGCAGCTATGCCGCAAGTACCTAGGCAGACTACTATTTTGATTGGATGTTTTCCGGTACGCAGCTCAAGATCTTTTCTTACCCTATCCCTAATTTTTTTTAATTCTTCTAAATTTTTCATAATCCTTCCTTTCGTATTCACTAAAATAAAAACACTTTTTCAATTTATTTCAATTAATACAATTATCTCTTTTAAGAATTTTTTCTCTTTGGTTCTATGCTAAAATGGTCGTCAATTCCTTTTTCTATCAATTCTTTTTTAACAGTTTCATAAATAAAGTTTTGAATTTGGGAAGAATATATTGCTTCTAAATTCAATTCTTCTTTTATTTTTTCCGAATCCAGTATGACATTATCAATAGAATTATTTGGAATAATTAACTTAAGATTCATTTGCGGCCAAGCAATTAAAACATCCATAAAAACTCTGGCTAAATCGCCAAAAGGTTTGGCATCAATATGAAACATATTAATTAAAAATTCTAAGCTTGTACCTCCTTTTTTGTTTAATCGAATAATTTTCAAATATCCCAGGGTATCCTCAGCAGTTTTCTTTAACAAAGGCAACCCTAGTCCAACTCTTCTGGTTTTTCTTGTAGTAACAAACGGATCGATTACATCCGCGATTTCTATTCCCGGTCCACTATCGATGATTTGACAAAAAAACTTTTTTTTATTAAATGAAATTTTTACTTGTACTTCACTTGCTCCTGCTTTTGCAGAATTTTCCAAAATATCAAATAAGTGATCAGCGATATTTTTCATATTTTTTATTTTCCAAATACTTTTTTAATGAGAAAAAATCTTTTATTTCCTCGTGATTCGTTTCCATAAAAAAATTACCAATATCATCTAAAAAATGACTGTCTGAACCACTGATTACCGGAAACCCCTGTAAAGAATCTCCAAATTGATAATTTTTTTTCTTCCAATTGTATTTAGAAATCTCTACTGCATCGTAATCAGCTTGAGAGTCTAAAAACCCGAGTTGGCTAATTAAACTAAAACGCGCTCTCTCCAAGTGAGCGGGAACCGCTATTCCTCCTTGTTGATGAATAAAGCGAATCAGGCTTTCTAAGTCTTCTTTTAAAGAATTTTGCCTTAATGCCTGGTCAATCCGTTCTAATTGTCCATCAAGATCATAGACCAATTGATATCCAAAAAAAGACGGTCTGTTCTCTAATTTTGGTAAACTATTTTTAATTTTTTCTCCTATTTTCCATAAACTTTCTATATCTGGAAAATAAGCTAACAGGTGAACTTCTTCTTTGGTGGTCAGTTTTACTCCCAAGACCACTTGAATCGATTTTCCTTTGCTCAACTGATAAGCTAATATGTCATGATCAATTGCTTCATGATCTGTAATTGCAATCAGATTTACTTTTTTCTTTTCCGCCTGCTCCAAAATAAGATACGGTGATAATACATCATCTCCACAAGCAGAAAGAGCAGAATGTATGTGCAAATCAATTTTTCTCAGTTTCCGCCTCCAACATTGAATATATTTCTCCTGATACAGTAAAAGAATCTTTGCGGGTTCGAAATAGATTTATCTTCTCTTCTTTTGCTTTTTCAATGACTTCCTGATGAATTGATACATTATTTGTAAAAATTATGGCTTTAATATCCTTTATTAATGCAACTGCTATACTATTCTTATGGGCTTGAATAGTAATCCAAATACTCTCAGACTGAGCGTTAGCCATTACGTCAGACATTAAATCCCCACTATACCCATTATTAACTTCATGATCAGCAGTAAAAACAACTTTTTTTAATTTGCATCTTTCGATTATCTCGCTTATTTTCATTTTTTACTCCTAAATTTATAATTGCTTTCAGATGTGTCCCACTCTTTAAGGAAGATTGAATTTCATATTTTTCAGCAAAATTCTTTATATTTAGAAGACCCTTTCCTGCTCCAAAACCTAAAGCTCTTACTTTTTTTGAAACGGTTGTAAATTCCGACGTTAATGCTAAATCAATATCCGGGATGCCCGTACCTTTATCTTGAGCACAAATAATTGCATTATTTTTATCATTAATTTCCATAGTTATAATGCCAACTAAAGAATGAATGCAGATATTCATTCCGGCTTCATAACAAATAATAGCAATCCTACGAACAATATCTCTATCAATTCCTAATCCTGTGAAGTATTTTTGGTAATACTACCGTTTCCCCGGTACAGTTAAAATCATCCCCATTTCCTTCAAATTTAAAATATTTCTTGGGAGTATTTTTAATAAAATCGGATGATATTTTTGAGTTTTTCGATTCTTTCTTTTCAACTTTTCCAGCAATGGATTGAGTTACTTCTAATAATTTATTTGAAATATCACTAAGAGTAACTATTTCTACAATCTTTTTACTATGTAAAAATTCAGTAAACGGGAATCTACCTACAGAATATTTTTCGAATTTTTGAATAGCTGAAATAATTGAAAAATTTTGAGGCACAGTTATAACTTCTCGTGTCATATAATTCTCAATATTTTCATTGATATAGTTTTTATCGAAGGCTGTAATCACATCATCAGTACTGATAATTCCAATAATATTTTTATGTGTATTAAGAATAGGAACTCCGGAAATTTTTTTTTCTTTAAGTTTTAACTGAATTTCTCTAAAAGTGGCATTTCTTCCATAAAAAATAAACTTTTTAGTCATAGTTTCTTTAATTTTAATTTCATATATTAACTCATTAACTAGAGATACTTTTTCTTTAGAATAACTGGTTTTCATCTTTCTTTACTTTATTTAATCCTTCAACAATTTTTTTACAAGATTCAAACATTAATTTTTCAGTTCTTAATATGGGAATAAGGTGAGATTTGGCTAGGCCTAATGCTTCTTGAGGAGGATATTTCCCTCTAACAAAAAGAATTGCAATGGCGCCGGTTAATTCAGCCGTGCGAACAACTTGGGGAGAGGTTAATCCGGTTAGAAGAAAATAGCCTTCTTTTGTAAAAGTTAAAATATCGCTTAGGAGATTACTGGCAGCAAATTCTGTTATTTCCTGGTCAAGAAGATTTTCACCGAATAATACTTCTGCACCCAGTATTTTTGTTACCTCACTGATTTTCACGTGTGTCCTTTCGCAATTTACGAATTACTTCTAATGAATTATTTCACGGTATTTTGTATGGTTACTCAATTCTCTTATTACATTGTGAAATATATCACTAATGTTCCAAGGAATTTTAACATATTTTTTAATTAACTGTCAACCCTTTTCAATAAAACATTTTTTAAAAATTATCAAATAGATAATACCCGCTTTATTATAACTATTACAAGTTCAAATCACAAACTTTACTCGCCCTGTTTTTTTTCTCTTCTTGCTATTGGAAAAGTATCTTCGAATCACTTCTTCCCTTATCCCTACCGTAGAGAAAAAATACCCTTTTCCCCAAATACCTTTTTATAGAAAGCAAACTTTCTACTTAGAGATCTACTGGTATGAGCCGCTCTGCATCCTTTTAACCATTTATTGTAATGAAGCAGCTCACATTTCACGTAGAGAATTATAACAAAAATTTTAATCAAAAGTGGAATTAGATGTGAAAATTTTTCAATAATATATAATAATTTTAATTATTTATTAAGTGAAGTTTGTTGCTGGATATAGGGGTAATATGGTTACAAAAAACAACGTCCAATACTATTTATTGGATTGTATGCCTGTAGGAATAAATTTACTTTTTTAAGATGAATTCCTTAGATATTTTTAAAACACAAGTAATTTATTCAAAAAGAAAGATAATAGGATAATCTCTCTAATTCAATAGATAAATCAACATTATTTATTCGTATTCCAGTAGGTATCTGAAGGCAGATTGGTGCAAAATTTAAAATGGATTTAATCCCTGCCTTAATTACTCTATTCACAATTTCCTGAGCAGAATCCGCAGGAACTGCTACTGCGGCAATTTTAATGTTCCATTTCTCAATATATTTTTCCATATCTTCTATATTATAAATAAAAATACCATTTACTGTTTTACCAATTTTTTGGGGATTATTATCAAAAATACCTTTTACAAAAAACCCTCTTTTTTTAAAACCTTTATATTCACCTAAAGCTTTTCCTAAATTTCCCGCACCAATAATTAAGATATTTAATTCTCTATCAAATCCTAAAATTTTTCTTAATGCCTCGCATAGATGATCGATGGGATATCCAATCCCTCTTCTACCAAATTCTCCAAAATAGGCAAGGTCTTTACGAACTTGTGTTGAATTAATCCCAGTTATCAGGCTGATCTTATTCGAAGAAATAGTTTTTAAACGTTTCCCTTCATGAGTTTCGACCCATCTTTCTAAGCATCTATAATAAATAGATAAACGATTAATAGTAATAGGGGGGATTTTTGAATTTTTATACTTTTTTTTGTTCATCTATGTTTTTCCTACTTACTGGTAATGAAAGTGGGGTAACCTAAAGCTTTAATTTTTGGAACAATCTCTTCAGCTCCTTTGTAGGTTTCAAACTCCTCCACCTGTACCTTGTATAAGTTTGTTCCTTTGACCATAAAAGTTTTATAACCGGCTTTTTCGATTTCATTTGCTAATCTTTGTGCATTCTTTTCGCTGGAAAATGCTCCTACCTGAATAGTATATAGCTTTTCTTGCTTGGCTTTTTCAGAATCGCTGGTAAGTTTTTTATTCGAAGTTGTTTTAACTGGAGAAATGGTGAGCGAATCAGAAGAAGATTCTTTTATTTCCGGTTCAATAGCTTCAGGAATAATTTCCATTTTCGGTTCAACTGTTTTTTCTTCTTTAGTCGTATTTGCTTCAACGGAAATCTCTGGGGAGCTTTCTTCTACTGGAATCTTAGCAACAGCTGATGTTTCTTTTTCTTCTTTCTGGGTAATTTGAGTTTCAGGAGGAATATAACTTTTTTCCCTGGCTAAATAAAATGCAATACTCAGTATGATAATTGCTCCGATTAAAATAATTAAAGTTTCTAAATTGCTTCTGCTTTTTCTTTTATATATTCTACTTGCTTTTCTCATATTTTCTTTCACTCCTATCTTTACTTCTACATAGATAAAAGTCTAATATATTAATAACAAACCACATATTATAATTCTATAATAAATTACAAAAATCCTTTTTTTTCAATTTATTTTTTTTCAATTATGTAATTTGTTAAATCTTTTTTATTATGATAGCATAAAATAGTATTAGCGTACAGAGTTTAGCGTATAGAAAAAGAATAAAATCCAAATAACCCAATAGAATATAAAATAATATATAGCGAGAAACTAAAAATATAAAACAAAATTCGCATCTCGTGACGATCATTAGCCGGTTAACCAATTTATCAGTTACCCGGTTGAATAATTAAAATCAAGTTTATAAAGTGTACCAACTAACTCTCGTCTTGTAACTAAAAACCTGTATTTAAAATTAACAACTAAATTTAACTGGCAAACCGGGTAACTGGGTAACCAAAAACTAATTTAAAGGGGAAGATATGAACTTAAAAAAATATATTTTGATGGGTGTTGGGAATATACTTAGAGGAGATGATGGAATTGGCTCAATCATTGCTAAAACATTCAAGGATGATGATTGGCTGTCTCTTGATTGCGGTGTGATACCTGAAAATTATACATCAATTATCAAAAAAAATAAGCCCAAACTACTCGTCATCCTAGACGTAGTAGAAATGGACCTGAAACCAGGCAATTTAAGAATAATATCTCCGGATAAAATTAGCGCTCTGCATTTAACTACTCACAGTATGCCTCTATCATTTTTAATATCTTACCTAAAAGAGTATACTGAAAAAATTATTTTTATTGGTATTCAACCAAAAACAATTGACTTTTCAGATTCAATTAGCCCGGAAGTTTTAATAAGTAAAGATGCCGTTTTGAAAATATTGAAAAATAAACTTTTTCATGAGATTGAAAAATTGTAGAAAAAAGGATCAGAGCTAGTATCCATTACTTTTTATAATGCGTAATGAAATCTTATCTCTAATCCTTATGACAATGTTAATTTCTTATTCCTAGTCAACGATTAAATCATCAGAATTTCTATCAGTTGAAGCAATAAGAAACTCTTCACTCATGTGTAAACAATTTTTCGGACATATATCATTGCATTGGGAACAAAAGATACAATGGTCTACATGTATTTTAATCTTTTTTGTTTCAGGTATGAATTCAATCGCATTAGCAGGACATACCTTTAAACACAATTTACATCCGATACATTTGTCCCGGTCATACACAATCTTTCCCCTAAAGTTTTTGGGAACACCGACTGGTGGATTAATTTTTACTTCTCCCTTTTCAACCTTTTTTAACAATTCTATAACTGAATCAGGACAATAAGTCACCGGAAAAACGTTCGTTGCCGGCTTTTTAAATAACTGTCTTAATAATTCAAATCCCATTGGTGTTGCCATATTAATTCACCTCACAATATTAGTGTATCTAGTACTATTAATGCCAATCCTAATAATCCTATCAAGGATACAGGTACCCAATAACCATAAGCAACCTGGTCAATTTTCAAACGCGCCGCAGCTACTCTGATAAATGTAACTTCGAAGAACATAACTACAAGTATCTTTAACAGAAAAAATATTGAATCAATTAAAAACGCGAAAATTCCGGTCATCGAAAATAAGGGTGAAATATTGTAAGGAAAAAACAATATAACTGTAAGAGCTGTCATTACAATCATTTTAACTGCATCAGTTAAACCAAACATTGCCAGATTTCTTCCCGAATATTCCACTAATATTCCGCCGGCTAATTCTGTTTCTGCTTCCGGAGCGTCAAAAGGTATTTTTGAAAGTTCTCCTGGTGTAACGATTGCCATCGTAAAGAGTAACAAAATGGAACCGATAAATCCGAGAGGCCCTACCACTCCCCAAATTGGATGTGTATTTATAAAAGCCAGGGATAAAACATGGCTTTGCGGATAAACCTGGCTTAATTTCCAGGCAATTGCAACGACAGTTGTTACTAATGGAACCTCATAACTCATCATCATAACCATTTCTCTTTGTGCGCCAATATTAGCATATGGAGACCCGGATGCGAAACCTCCGATGACCATTCCTATTGCCGGTAATGTCAAAAGATACACAACCAGAATAATATCTCCAAAGCCACTTAATAATGGTCGTACATTTCCAAAAGGAAGATAGAATAGTATAGTAATGGATGCAACCAGGCTCATCACCGGTACACCGTTAAATATCCAGGGAACTGCATTTTCCGGAACAATATTTTCCTTTATCATTAATTTAAAGAAATCCAAAAACGGTTGCCTAATCGGAGGACCAACCCTTGCTTGCATTCTTGCAGCTAATTTCCTATCAATGCCTTTATAGAATAATCCAAGTACAACTCCTAAAAACGCAATGATAATTGCCCCTATTATTTTTCCTATGATTCCTAATAAACTTATAATAGTCATGGAGTCATCCTCCTCGTTTTTTGAACACTCAATTTATGTAAATCCTGTTTAGTCAATACACTCTTTTTTCCGTTTGATTTATCTAAAATAGTTACTCTGTCCATGCAGGCTATACAAGGATCAATAGATGCAATAACAATGGGAATATCAGCAATCTGCTGTCCCATTAACATAGGAACCCAGGTCATCAAGTTATTATACGTGGGAGCTCTAGCTTTCCATGCTTCCGGCGCTTCAGCTTCTTCTAATTTTACAACATGAATACATTCACCCCGTGGTGCCTCATGTCTTCCAATTCCCCTACCTTTGGCCTTTTTTAATTGATTTAGTAATTTAACCAGTTTTTTTTCTGCAACTATTTCTCCAGCAGGAAGATTATCTAAACATTGCTCGATTATTTCCAATGATTGAACCAATTCTAATAATCGAACTACAATCCTATCATATACATCACCAACTATTTTCCCGGTAAAAACATCGGGAGTAATAGCTTTAACATTTAAATCAGCATAGGCAGAATAAGGTTGATCCTGTCTTACATCTTTTTTTATACCCGAAGCTCGTGCAGTTGGACCAACAGCACATAATCTAAGAGCATCTTCTTCGGTTAAAATGCCTACATTTTTTGTTCTTAATGCTATTGTCGGATCGTTTAAAAAAATATCTTCAATTTTTCCATAAACTTCTCTGTAATAATCTACCGCTTTTCTTATAGCGGAAACTTGCTCTAAAGAAAAATCTCGTCTTACTCCTCCTATCATAAACATCCCATAATTAACTCGATTTCCAGTAAGTATCTCTAAAGTATCCATTACAACTTCCCTTGCTTTCCAGGAAAGATATAAAACTGAGTCAAATCCCAATTCATGAGCAGCAACTCCTGCCCACAAAATGTGAGATTGAATTCTTTCTAATTCAGCAATGATTGTTCTAATATACTGAGCTCTTTCGGGCACTTCGATACCGGCAGCATTTTCTACAGCCATAGAAAAAGCAAATGGATGAGAGGCCGAACAAATACCGCATATCCTCTCAGCCAGATATATAATTTGGATAGGGTTCCTCTGCATGCCCATAAACTCTATACCACGATGATTATCTCCCGGAGCTAAATATACTTCTTCTATTTGCTCTCCATGTATTTTAAAATTAAAGGTCATCGGTTCCTTCAATGAAGGATGAACCGGACCTATAGGAACCGAATAAGTCATTTTACTCAACTTTTTTCACCTCTTCTTTTCTCTTTACGATGTTTTCGCCTACATAATTTCCATTTTTACTTAAAGGATAAATACCTTTTTCATCTTTTCTGAAAGGATAAATATCTTTTGCAAAATTCTCCGGTAAAAATAAATTGGGCGAATCAGGCAATCCTTCTACTTTTATCCCAAACATTTCCTTTATTTCTCTTTCAGCAGTCTGCGTTCCAGGGATTATATCGGTAAGTGTGGGCACTTTAAGATCTTTTTTAGGCACCAAAGTAATTATATTTACAAGTATTTCTTTGAATCTCTCTCCGTAATAAAGTGAAAAATGATAGACTAATTCAATCTCTTCACCTAAATCATTTCCTGAAATGATTGCAAAATGAGGAAATTGAATAGTACTTAAAAGTCTTACAGCTTCTTTAATATGATTTAATTTTAGAGTGAGCCATACGGAAGAATAACTATTCTTTTTCATTCCTTCTATTTTAGTTTCAATTGTACTTTCAGTTATTGAATCACCAAATTTTTCTTTAAATAATTCTACAATTTCTTCTGGTTTCAATATTTCCATTCCCTTACCACCTTATATTTTTGATGTATCATACTATTCCATAGTTGATATCATTTTGCCGGAGCTACTTTCATGCTTTCTCTAAGTTTTTCAAGTTTTACCCAAGCTTGTAGTACACCATTTATTATATTTTCAGGTCGAACGGGACATCCCGGAACGTAAACATCAACTGGAATTATTTTATCCACCGAACCTCTTAAAATATAAGAATTATGAAAAACTCCACCGCTTGTTCCACATGTTCCCACAACTATTACCATCTTTGGATCAGGAGTTTGCTCATAGACACGCCTCGCCGGACCTGCCATTTTTTCAGTAACAGGTCCAGTTATTAATAATACATCAGCATGTTTAGGGCTACCTACGAGTTTAATTCCGAATCTTTCAAAATCATAACGAGGTGTTAACCCTGCTACAATTTCAATATCACAACCATTACAAGAACCTGTATTTAGGTGAAATACCCATAATGATTTTTTAAAATATTTATTTAATTTCACAATCAACTCACTCCTATTATAATTAATACGATTACAGTTACTGTGATTATCCAGCTACTGAAGTCATTGATATTTCCGGTGTGCATTTCGATCAAGGGTTTATAATATCCTTTTAATGCCTCAGTAAATCCCCAGTAAATATGACTAGCACTCAGATGGGAACCTTCCTTGCTTTCTTCGGGATGACCAGAAATAAAAGGTTTGACCTGCTCTGTATCCTTTTTGTAACTGTCTTCACCTTTATTTCTTACATAGACAACAATACTGCCAATTATTAATACAACAATCACCCAAATGATAGCACTCCAAAAGCCACTTCCTGTTTCTAATAATCCAAACATGTTACATTCCTCCTAATACTGTTCCGGTATATTTAACTTGTTCTACCAATGCCATTACTGCAGGATGTACTAAATTTTTAACAATTAAATCCGGAAACAATCCAAAAACTATGATAATGCATGACAAAATTGCCATAGAAAAAACCATGCTTCGAGGAACTTCCTGTACATCTTTAAATTGAGGTAGTTTTGGTCCTAAAAACGCACTATGGAATACTTTCACAAATGATGCCAAAGTCAAAATACTTACCACCATTGCTATAATGGAAAGTAATGGATTAAATTTATAAACTGATTCGTAAATTAATAACTTGGAAGCAAAGCCATTAAATGGTGGAAGACCTGCAATAGCTGCTGCCCCAACAATAAAGAAAATTGTCGTATACTTCATCGAATGAGCCAAACCTCCCATTTTATTGAGGTTTCTTGTACCAGTTCTAAAAAATAGTGCTCCAGCAGTTAAAAACAATAAACCTTTATACATGGCATGGTTCATGATATGAAATATACCACCTTCGAATGCAGTAATACCGTAGTCCTTTAGCGCAATCGGATTAGATAACACCGCCAATCCAACACCAACGCCAAGGAGCATATATCCGGTTTGAGAGACAGCATGATATGCCATCAACCTCTTTATATCTTTCTGGACAATAGCCATGGTAACACCGATAAACATTGATAAAACACCAAATATAATAATTATCCAACCTACGGCAAGTGTATTCATATGTACATTATATAAAGAAAATATAATTCTAAATAAAGCATATAAACTTGCCTGGCTGGCGGCAACCAATATCATTGTAATTGGAGCGGGAGCTTCTGAATAGGCATCAGGAGTCCACATATGCATAGGCACTGCTCCTGATTTCATAGCAAATACAGATAGTAGTAAGGCCAATGCAATTTTATCTAATTGAGAATATTTTATCATATTAGCCAAAGCAGCTATGTTTAAGAGGTCGTACTCCCCATAAAAAATACCAATAGCAAACAAAACAAACAATGCTGATATGGTACTGACAATCATATACTTAAACCCGGCTTCTGCAGGTTCCCCAAAATCTGTTCCTCGATAAGCTATTAAAGCAACGGAGGCAATGGAAGCAATCTCCAGGAATACAAATAAATTAAATAAATCTCCTGTGAATTCCATTCCAAACATTCCCACCGTTAAAAGAAGTAAAAGAGAATAGAATTTATCCATACCTTCTCTTTTTCTTATAAAGGCCAAAGAATAAACCGCCCCTAAAAACGATACCATCGCCGTAATTAAGCCCATGAATATTCCCATTGCATCAATCTGGAACATAATTCTTATAGGAATTTTTAATCCCGTAGGTAAGGTTAATGAGGAAGATTTTGCTCCAAAAACATATACCTGAGGACCGACCGATATAATCTTCACAGCTAATAAAATAGTAAGTACCAAACTAATCAGAAGAACAAATACTGCAAAAATACCAACCGTTTTTTTATTTATTCTACTAATAAGAGGAATTAAAAATGCTGCAAGTAAAGGTAAAGCTAATATTAAAATTGGACTATTGTTTAATAAAATACTCATCCTCTTAACCTCCTTACCTCATCTGTATCTAATGTGCCATAATGTTTATATATCATCATCGCAACGGATAATATAAGTGCTGTAGTGGCAATTCCTATAACAATACTGGTAAGAGTTAGTGCTTGGGGAGTTGGTAATACCATACTTTGCCCGGAAGGTGCCATGGTATAAATAGGCGCAATAGCCCCTTTTCTATATCCCAGGGTAATTAAAAACAAGTTAACTCCATTTTCAATTAAACATACTCCAATAGCAATTTTAATTAAATTCTTTTTATACATAAGTGTATAAACTCCTAATCCAACAAACAAACCTACTGCAATATAAGGTAAATTATCTATCATTTTATGAATTCTCCTTCTTCTTGGTAAATTCCGCTGCTTTAGCCATAATTAACACAATAACTCCCAGAGCAGACAAGACTTCCAATCCAACTGCGATATTCATCAAAGGAATTAATCCTCCCGTATTCATGTCTCCAGGATTAATCCCAATTACAGCTGTATTGCCAAACCAATTTCCGCTATTGGCTAAAAAATTATAAAAAAAGGTAATTCCCAATCCAGAAAATGCCAAAAGAATAAATAAGGTCAATCCGAAACTCTCAAACAAAGATAAAATATCTTTTTTAAGGAATTTTTGTGAATTGATAGTGCCATAAGAAACCAGAATTAATGCAAAAGCTGAAGCAGCAACAGCTCCTCCCTGAAAGCCTCCTCCCGGAGTAAGGTGACCATGCACTATGATATAGAATCCAAAAATTATAATAAAACCATATACAAAATTTGCAACAGTTCTAACTATTTTAGACATTTCATTCATTATTTTACCCCCCTGAATAATGCTACAATTCCAACCACTGCAGTAAATAAAACGGTGGCTTCTCCTAATGTATCAAATCCCCTATAGTCAAACACAATGGATGTTACCACATTATTTGAACCAGTTTCCTTCTGGGCATTTTCAATGAAATAATCATCCATTTCGCTAATAACCGGGTCTCCAAAAGGCCTCATATTAATCGCGCTAAACATCAAGAAAGAAAAGAATATTAAAAAAGCAATTGCAAAAATTATTTTTTTCATTGTATCCCCCTATCTGGTTCCTCTAATTGCAAATATAAAAATTGCCATCGTTAATGCTGCTCCAATAGCAGCTTCCGCTATCGCTACATCGGGTGCTTGTAATAAATAAAATTCCAGCGAAAGAAGTAAACTGGCTACTGACAGAGCAATAATTGAAGATAACAGATTTTTATATACCACTGCTAAAAAAGCAGAAATTATCATTATCACCAAAGTGGATATCTGAATTATTTCATAAAAGTAACTCATTTCAATTTCGCCTCCTTTAGCTGATCTATTACAGCCTGCTTTGGCATTATTCCGCTACGATACGCTGCTCGAGCAATTGCATGAGCACCTGTTGGATTAGTAATGATTAAACAAAATAATGCAACTATAGTATGAAGAGCAAGGACACCGAATTTTGAGTCCCCAATCGCATTCCACTGGTAAAAACCAAATACTATGACTGCCAAGCTGGTAAATATTGAACCAAAAGTTGTGGCTTTTGTCGCTGCGTGAAGTCTTGTATATACATCCGGAAATCTCAAAAGACCAACTGAACCCAAACAATTAAATACAACACCTATCGTTAAAAATATATACAGAAAAGTTATCAATAATCCCATTATTCTTTTGGCCCTCCTTCCAAGTATTTAGCAACATACAAAGTACCAATATAAGATAGTAATGCGTAGACAATCGCTACATCTATATAGATCACTTCTTCGAAAGCGGCACCTACAAGAATCATTCCGGCAACAACTAAAGTATTTATTGTGTCAAGCGCTACTATTCTATCGGGAACAGTAGGCCCCAAAATAAGCCTGATTAAAGACAACAACATAAATAACAACAGCAATCCACCTGGAATAATAAAAATACTGAAAAATTCACTCATTCTGCAATCCTCCTTATCCATTGAGGAAAATTAGAGCAAATGTGGTGAGTGGTAGGCTCTAAAGTCGTAACATTTATCCAATGAATATACAAATCGTTTTTTTCTTCATCAATATCAACAGTAAGCGTACCTGGAGTTAAGGTAATAGAATCGGCCAATAGAGTAATTCCTAAATCAGTTTTTAAGTCCGGAGAAATTTTTACAATACCAGGATTTATTTTTCCGGTAATTACTCTATAAGCAACATCAATATTTGCCTTAGTTAAGGCAATAAAAAATGGGCCTATTAAGTATAGTAAAAAAATTATCCACCTAATCGGATTTAACATTCTATAACTTCTTTTTTGAAATAACACCTTACTCGCAATTGGAGCAACAATAAATGAAAGAATAATTCCAGCAATTATTTCAAAAATACTCCATAACCCCCATACTTCTCCTTGGCTGGCTGTAAGAAACAGGTAAGTTATCATACTGAGTAAAAAGGTTACAATTAAATCTATCATCACTTCACCTCTTTTTGGATTTAATTATCAAAATAAAGTATAACATTTTACACAGGTTGGTGTAAAGTTTTTTTGTAATTTTTTTCACTAACTATTCAATCTCAATATTATCAATATAAATATCTTCTCCGGAGATAATATCAAGTTTTAAACTACCACAATTCGGACAACTGAAATCGGTTTTATTAATCTCAAATTCCTGTTCACATTTCCGACATTTTCCTAACAATGGTATTTGGTTTATATTTAATATGGAATCTTTTGCAATCGTTCTTTGAATGATATTTTCAAAGGCAAATTTCAAAGAATGCTCATTGATTCCAGAAAATTCTCCTAATTTTAGGTTAATTTTTGTAATTCGATTTGCATTGCATTCTTTCGCTTTTTCTAATATAATTTCCAACAAATTTTTTGCAATTGAAGTCTCATGCATATTCTTCTCCTGAAAAGTAAGTTAACAAATTAACCAATTG
>CAZMLS010000013.1:0-25509 GCA_964567215.1 uncultured Atribacterota bacterium
GGTGAAAATATAGTATTAGTATATATTCAAATTAGGTACTGTAAATTTGAAAGTTAAATTTAAATTAAGAAGGAGGAATCTATTATTATGTTAAAGAGAAAATTTATAATTTTGGTTGTAGTTTGTTTGTTTTTAATTGTAAGTAGTATTACATATGCAGAATCTACAGAAAAGTCGGGTACAATAACAATTTGGTCATGGGATCCCAACTTTAATATTCCAATCATGAAAGAGGCAGCGGAAAGGTACAGTAAAGACAATCCTAAAGTGACATTCGAAATTGTTGATCTTGCCAAGGCAGACGTGGAACAGAAATTGCATATAAACCTGGCTTCTGGTGTAACGGCTGGATTGCCTGATATTGTTCTAATTGAGGACTATAATGCACAAAAGTACCTTCAATCATATCCGGGAGCTTTTGCAGATCTGACAGACAAGATTAAATTTAGTGACTTTGCAAATTACAAGGTTGGTCTTATGACCTTGGATGGAAAAGTTTACGGTCTTCCCTTTGATTCAGGTGTGAGCGGTTTATTTTATAGAACAGATTATCTTGAAAAGGCAGGTTATAAACCAGAAGATTTGAACAATATCACTTGGGATAAATTTATAGAAATTGGCAAAAAAGTTAAAGAAAAGACCGGCAAAGCTATGATCGGATTTGGTCTGGACGATGGCGGTCTGATGAGAATAATGATGCAGTCGGCCGGGAAGTGGTATTTTGACGATAAGGGAAATGTTAATTTATCAAATAACGATGCATTAAAAGAAGCGGTTAAAACGTACAAAGCAATTGTTGATTCAGATATCATCAAGAAAACAAGCGGCTGGGGTGAATGGGTAGCAGCATTCAACAACAGTGATACTGCATCAGTTATAACCGGTGTATGGATTATAGGCTCCGTGAAAGCGGATGAAGCCTCATCAGGCAAATGGAAAGTGGCTACCACACCTCGCTTAAATATAGCCGGTGCAGTCAATGCTTCTAATCTTGGCGGATCAAGCTGGTATGTACTTGAAAATTCAGAGAGCAAGGATCTTGCAATAGACTTTCTTAATAAGATTTATGCAGGTGACATCGATTTCTACCAGAAAATCTTGACGGAAAGGGGAGCTGTTGGTACATATTTGCCAGCCCAGGGTGGTGCTGCTTACACCAAGGAAGATGAATTTTTCAGTGGACAAAAAGTCTACACAGATTTCTCGGGATGGATAAAGGCAATACCTGTAATAAACTATGGAATATATACCTATGAAGCAGATGCAGCGATATTTGCAGTAATGCCGGACGTATATTCAGGGAAAATTTCGATTGAGGATGCATTAGAAAAGGCAGAAGAACAGTTGAAAAATCAGATTAAAAGATAGAATTAACATTTTATTTATCGATAAGGCTGATTGGTAAAAAGGAGAGGAATAATATTTAGCCAAATGCTTGTATTGTTCCTCTCTTAAAGTAAATATTGCTTAACGCGAAACCATATAATAAAATTGTTAGAACAAATTTTTCTTGAAAGAAGAGGTGAGAATTTTATGATAGGAGAAAATACAGGCGGGTCATTCATAAAACCAAGAGACAAGTATGGATGGCTGTTTATATCTTTGGCATTGATATTACTTGGAATTCTTTTGTTTTATCCCATCGTTTATTCCCTTTATTTGTCCACTATGTCATCAAAAGGTATTGTACATAAATTTGTTGGTTTTGGCAATTATGTAAAACTTTTTCAAGACTCTGTGTTTATATTGGCTTTAAAAAATACATTAACTTTTTTCCTTATTCAAGTTCCGATAATGTTATTTTTAGCCCTTATACTTGCAACTATTTTAAACGACAAAACAATAAAGTATAGAGGCCTTTTTAGAACGGCCTTTTTCCTGCCGGCTGTAACATCATTGATTGCATACACCATTCTTTTCAAAATGATGTTTTCCCTTGATGGATTTATCAATGGTGTACTGCTAAGCGTGCATATTATCAAATCGCCTATTCCCTGGCTACTCGATCCTTTTTGGGCTAAAGTAACGTTAATCATTGGCTTGACATGGAGATGGACTGGATATAATATGATTTTCTATCTATCAGCATTACAAAATATACCGAATGAAATATATGAAGCAGCGAAAATTGATGGCGCGAATAAAGTAAAACAATTTTTTTATATCACCATACCCTTGCTAAAACCTTTGATTCTGTTTACAGCAATTATGTCGACAATAGGTACATTACAATTGTTTGACGAACCGATGAATCTTTCACAAGGTGGTGTCACTTCTGCAACTATTGGCCCGGGCAATTCACTATTAACCTTGTCTGTATATGTTTATAATTTATGCTTCAAGTATATGCCAAACTTTGGATACGCAGCTACAGTCTCATATGCAATTGTTCTAATTGTAGCGCTATTGTCTATAATTCAATTTAAATTAATGGGTGATAAAAAATGAAAAAAAATTACAGCATAAATAGAGTTTTGGTATATGTTTTTCTTGTATTTACGTTTATCGCATCAGTGTTTCCCTTTTATTGGATGGTTGCGGGTATGACGAACAGTGCAGTAGACGTCATAAAAGGCAAAATGACTTTTGGTAATCAAATGTTAAGCAATATTACTACCTTGTTTACTACCTATGATATGGTCAGAATACTGCTCAATTCCCTGAAAGTAACAGGATTCACTGTGTTAGGCATCTTAATTGTATCATCGATGGCAGCATACGGCTTTCAAATATATTCCTCTCCTGCACGTGAAAAAGTATATGGCATTATGATACTGTTTATGATGGTTCCGTTTATAGCCCTTATGATACCTCTGTTTCGGCTTATTGTAAAAATGCATTTGCTCAATACGCATAGTGGATTGGTATTGACTTCGATTGCATCCGTTTTCATTATATTTTTCTTGCGACAGAGCTTTAAAGCTTTCCCGTATGAGATCATTCAAGCAGCACGTGTGGATGGGGCAGGAGAATTCCGTATATTCTTTTCCATTTTTATACCATCAATGAAATCTAGCTACGCAGCTGCTGCTATTTATTCTTTTATGGCAAGCTGGAATGCTTATTTGTGGCCTCTCATTATTCTGCAGACGGATAAACAGAAGACGATTACCTTAATGATATCCTCGATGTCATCTGCATATTTTCCAGAATACGGAGTTATTATGACCGCAATAGTTATTGCTACCTTGCCTGTAATAATCGTATTCTTCGGATTCCAGAAGTATTTCGTACAAGGCATGTTAGGTTCATCACTAAAACAATGATAAGGAGAGATAATAAGAAAAATAATTCTAATAAGCAGCAACTAATACTTTAAAATACATTAAATATTTTATTGAAGGTTTAGTAGCTGTAAGCGTTAAAGGATAAAAAATAAATTATCGAGAATGATTTATAGAAGAAGGGGAATTTTTATAATGAAATACAGAAAAGTCCTAAATTTTAATACGGATTGGTATTTTCTAAATAAAGATACAGAAAATGCAAAAAATATTCACCCTGGTGATAATAAACTTGCAAAAGTTAATTTACCACATTCTAATAAAATTGTACCACACCATTATTTTGAGGAAAAAGATTATCAATTTATTTCTTGGTATTACCGTAATTTCTATATAAATAAAGAATATAAAGGAAAAAGAATAATTGTAGAATTCGATGGAGTTATGAGCGTCGCTGATGTTTATGTTAACGAAGAGTTTGTTGGGGAGCATAAAGGTGGATATACTTCTTTTTCATTTGATATTACTGATTATATAAATTTTGAGGGGAAAAATATAATTACTGTTAAAGTAGATTCTACCCGCAGAACTGATATCCCACCTGAAGGTGGATTAGTTGATTATATGCTTTTTGGAGGAATTTACCGCAATGTCCGTCTGGTGATAGTAGAAAGCATACATGTTAGCTGGTCTTTTATAGAAGTTATGGAAGCAACTAATAAGTTAGCGATAATTTATCCAAAATTTGAATTAAATAATTTATATAACGAAGATAAAAAAGCTACAATAATTACAAAACTTATAGATGAAGATAATAAGGAAGTAATAACTAAAGAAATAGCTTTGATTATTAAAACTGGTAAAAATACAATTAAACAGGAAAAAATTTCTTTATTAAATCCAAAATTGTGGCATCCAAATCATCCTTATCTTTATAATGTATATATACAAGTTAAAATTGATAATAGAATTTGTGATGATTTTAAAACAAAAATAGGTATTAGAAAATTTGAATTTAAAGATGATGGAAAATTTTATATTAATAGTGAACCTTTCAAGTTAAGAGGGCTTAATCGCCATCAAATGTTTCCTTACCTGGGCGGAGCTATGCCAGATCGGGGTCAACGGAAGGATGCTGAAATACTTAAATACGATCTGGGAGTAAATTTTGTTCGTTCTTCTCATTATCCAGCTAATCCTTCTTTTCTTACTCGTTGTGACGAAATAGGGCTTTTAGTATTAGAGGAGATACCGGGGTGGCAATATATAGGTGACGAAGAATGGAAGAATTTAGCCAAAAAGAATGTAGAAGAAATGATTGTTCGTGACCGTAATCATGCAAGTATTTTTCTTTGGGGGGTTCGGATCAATGAATCTGAGGATGATCATGATTTTTACTTAGACACAAATCGGATTGCTCATTCTTTGGATAGTAGTAGAAAAACTTGCGGTGTTCGTAATTTTCGGGAGAGTGAATTCCTTGAAGATGTATTTACCTACAATGATTTTGAACATAATTTAGAGGGGGAAATAAAATCTCCATACCATATTCCTTATATGATTACTGAATATATGGGCCATATGTACCCAACTAAGTCATACGATAGTATAGAGCGTTTAATTAAACACGCAGTATATCATGCAAAGATTCAAAATTGCCAGTATGGGATGCACAATTTAGCAGGAGCATCTGGTTGGTGTGCTTTTGATTATAATACACATGCTTATTTTGGTTCCGGAGATAGAATCTGTTACCACGGTGTATGTGATATTTTTCGTCTACCCAAATTTGCGGCTTATTTTTATAAGAGTCAAATGGACCCGGAAATAGAAAAAGTTGTATTTATAGCCAGGTATTTTACCCCTTCTTTTAATGAAGACTATGGAGATGAAATTATTATCTTTAGTAATTGTGATGAAATTGATTTATACGTAGGGGGGAAATATATAAATTCTGCTAAACCTGATAGAATTAATTATTCAAATTTACCTCACTCTCCCTTTATTTTTAAAAATTGTAAATTATATGAATGGGCAGCAAAATGGGGGGCAAGTAATATTACCAGTCTTAAAGCAATAGGAAAAATAAATGGCAAAGAGGTAGCTCAACATGAAATTTATCCCTTTGGCAGACCTAATAAATTGGTATTGAAGCCCGATTATACAGAATTAATTGCTGATGGAGCTGATTGTGTGAGAGTTGTCATTGAATTACAAGATAAAAATAGTCAAATATTACATTTATCTCATCATCCTGTTTTTTTTGAAATCGCAGGTCCCGGTAAGTTAATTGGTGAAAATCCTTTTAGCCTGGAAGCGGGGAGGGGAGCAATATTTGTTCAGGCAGGTCGTGAACCCGGGGAAATAAGTTTAAAAGCCCATGTTGATGGATTGCCACCAATTGAAATTGCAATCAATAACATAGCGATGCAAGAAGAAATTGTACCAGTTAAAAATTTATAGTATAGAAGATGGAGCGAGGAAATTGTCTATTAAAATATTAAATGATGAAAAAAAGTGGTTTTTAGAAACTAAAAATACAGCTTATGTAATAGGAGTAGATGAAGATAAAAATTTACAACATCTTTATTGGGGAGAAAAATTTCCCTATATTAGTGATTATCCTGGAGTACTTGTAAAACAAGAATTTCCTTTTGATAATTTTGAACAGATAATCAAAGAAGAATTTTCTCCTTGGGGTGGAATCCGTTATAAAGAACCCGGATTAAAAGTTATCTATGAAGACCAGGTGCGAGACTTAATTTTAAAATATAAAAATTATAAGCTAATTGATAGTGATAATAAGTGTAAAACACTTATTATTTATCTTATTGATTCAACATATGATTTAGAAGTTGAGTTAAACTATCGATTAATCGAGGAATATGATTTAATCGAGCGTTGGGTTAATATAAAAAATAAAGGGAACCAATCAGTCCAAATTGAACAAATATTATCTGCTCAATGGCATCTGCCAGATATGCAAAATTATAGGTTAAGTTATTTGTATGGTCGCTGGGCCAGTGAAATTAAGCTATCGAGGATAGAATTAGGTTATGGTAAAAAGATATTAGAAAGTCGTCGAGGAATTACGAGTCACCAGTTTAACCCCTGGTTTGCTGTGGATAACGGTCAATCTGATGAGGACTTTGGAAAGGTGTATTACGGTATTTTAGCCTGGAGTGGAAATTGGAAAATTGTTTTTGAGAAAGATTCTTATAGCCGACTACAAGTTAGTGGAGGAATAAATGATTTTGATTTTTCATGGCAATTAAAACCCGGTGAGTGTTTCATTACCCCTAAATTTGTTGCTGGATATACCCCTAATGGATTTGGAGATGCCAGCCGCAAATTGCATCATTATCAATTAGATTATATTTTACCGAGAAATATAAATCATAAAATAAGACCTGTTCTTTATAATTCGTGGGAAGCTACTCAATTTAATGTGAGCGAAGAGGGGCAAAAAAAATTAGCTGGAAAAGCGGCTAGTTTGGGTGTTGAATTGTTTGTACTTGATGATGGATGGTTTGGAGAAAGAAATGATGATACAGCTGGATTAGGTGATTGGTATGTTAATAAAGAAAAGTTTCCCAATGATTTAGCAAGTTTGATTTCTTATGTGAATAAATTAGGAATAGATTTTGGTCTTTGGGTTGAACCGGAAATGGTTAATAAGAATAGTAAATTATATAACCTACATCCGGATTGGGTTTATTATTTTCCCAATCGTCCTCGTTCCGAATCAAGGAATCAGCTTGTTTTAAATTTAGCTAAAAAAGAAGTTGTGGAATATATATATAATTTTATGAATAAATTATTAAATAATAATATAAAATATATTAAGTGGGACATGAACCGACCTTTCAGTGAACCAGGCTGGACTGAAGCCCTTAAATCCCAGCAACAAGAGATTTGGGTTCGCCATGTTCAAGGTCTTTATCATATTTTAGATAAATTGCGAAAAAAACATTCGGAAGTTATTTTCGAATCTTGTTCTGGTGGAGGAGGAAGGGTTGATTTGGGTATTTTACAAAGGACAGACCAGGTTTGGGTAAGTGATAATACGGATGCCTTTGATCGTCTAAAGATTCAAGAAGGATTTTCTTATGCATATACCCCAAAAATTATGATGTCATGGGTAACCGATTCGCCTCATTGGTTAAATCATAGGAAACTAAGTCTTGAATACAGATTTAATGTTGCTATGATGGGGAGTATGGGTGTTGGTGGAAATTTAAATAACTGGTCTAAAACTGAGATGAGATTAGCTAAAGAAAAAATAAGGCAATATAAAAAAATAAGAGAAATAATTCAACACGGAGATCAATACCGTTTATTGCCAACCTGGGAGGGGAATTTGGTTGCGGTTGAATATGTAAGTAAGGATAAAAATAAAGTTGTTCTATTTATATTTCTACATTCTCAACAGTTTGGAGAAAAATTACCTCCGGTAAAATTAAAAGGGCTTATCAGTGATTTTTTATACAAATTTCAAGATAGAAATAAAAAAATAATTTTAAGCGGTAAGGCTTTAGAAGAAATAGGAGTGAAAGTTAATTTAAAAGGTGATTTTGATAGTAAACTAATTATTCTTGAGAAGCAAAACAAAAGAAATGATTAAAGGATATAAAAAAGTTAATTATTGGACTTTTAAAATATTTAAACTAAAAATAATTTGTGAAAAATAACATAGAATTGGCATAAGGAAGGAAAATTTTGATGCAGATACACAAAAAAAGAATTAAAAAAGAAGATGGACGTTATTTAATTTATTATACTTTTACTGAAGATAAAGATGAGGAGGTAGAAGATGTTAGAGCTGAGATGGAATCCCATCCTGAAGCAATGGATAATAATAGCCACTCATCGACAGAACAGGACTTATAAACCTCCGAAAGATTATTGTCCCCTCTGTCCTACAAAAAAGGGAGGCTTGTCTACGGAAGTACTGGCCGAAGATTATGATATAGTAGTTTTTGAAAATAAATTTCCTTCTTTGCAGCAAGATCTACCAGAAGTAATTGAAAAAGACTCTAAATTTTTTAAACATGGTAAAGCTCAGGGAATTTGTGAAGTAGTTCTATTTACTTCTGACCATGATGGTATTATGTCGGAGAAACCCTTAAGCCGTTATATCAAGTTGATAAAGGTATGGAGAGACCGCTATCGGGAGTTAGGAGCTAAAGATTTTATCGATTATGTCTTTATCTTTGAAAATAAAGGGGAGGAAGTAGGAGTGACTCTCCACCATCCTCATGGGCAGATATATGCTTATCCTTTTATCCCACCAATTATCGGACAGGAACTGAATTCCAGTAAAGAATATTTAGAAAAAGAAGGTAAATGTCTCTTCTGTAAAATCTTAGAAGAAGAAAAAAAAGACGGCAGACGAATTATTGTTAGCAATGATTCTTTTACCGCACTGGTGCCTTTTTCTGCTTGTTACACTTATGAAGTTCATATTTATGCTAATAAACACCTTCCTTCTTTTAATGATTTTAGTGAAAAAGAAGAAATTGATTTAGCGGCAATTTTAAAAACTATATTGATGAAGTTTGATAATCTCTTTAGTTTTACTTTTCCTTATATTATGGCTATTCATCAGCAACCAACTAATGGGACAGGTAAAAAATATTTCCATTTTCATATTGAATTTTATCCGCCTTATCGCACTAAAGACAAACTTAAGTATTTAGCTGGAAGTGAATTAGGGGCCGGTACTTTTATTAATAATTCTTTACCTGAAGAAAAGGCTCAAGAACTAAGGGATACATTGCCCAAAGAAATAGTTCACTATTAATGATTACCAAATTAAAATAAAATTAATGGGAAGATTAATTATAGACATAATTGGATATAAAGTAAGGTGAAGAGGAGGTTTCTGTGCAAGATTTGAATAAACTCTGGAAGATATTTAAGGAAAAATATACTGATACCGGTTTAGTTAAAGGGGCTTTTTCTGCCCCCGGGAGAGTTAATCTGATTGGTGAACATACTGACTATAATGAAGGATTTGTTCTTCCGGTGGCTATTGATAAAAAAATAGTTATGTTAGGTCAACTAAGAGAGGATCGATTAGTTCAAGTTTTTGATTTGGTTTATAAGACTAAAATTACATTTTCTTTAGATAGTTTATCTCCTTCTAAAAAAGAGTCCTGGGCTAATTATTTGATGGGCGTGATGGATGAAATACAAAAGGCAGGATATCCTTTACAAGGAGTAAATCTTGTTTTCACCAGTAATATTCCTCAAAGGGCAGGTTTGAGTTCTTCTGCCGCCTTAGAGGTAGTTACTGCCTTAACTATGGCAAAATTAAATTCATTAGAGATTAAACCGTTAGAAATGGCTCATCTCTGTCGGAGAGCAGAGAATAATTTTGTAGGCGTAGCTTGTGGCATTATGGACCAATATGTTTCCTGTTTGGGTCAAAAAAATTATGCCCTTTTTATTGATTGTAGATCTAATGATTATGAATTAATCCCCCTTAAAGATCCTAATTATCAGATAATAATTTGTAATTCTAAGGTTCAAAGGGGGTTGGTTGATTCCGAATATAATAAAAGAAAAGAAGAATGTAAAATAGCTACCGAATTTTTTAAGCATAAATTAAATCGTGAGATACGAGCTTTAAGAGATATTGCCATAGATGAATACGAAAAATATCAGGCGCAATTACCTGAAATTATTGCCCGCAGAGCCAGACATGTAATCTCGGAAAATTATCGGGTTCAAGTTGGTGTGCAGGCTTTAAGAGAGGGAAATTTTTCTGCATTTGGTCAATTGATGATAGAATCCCACCGAAGTCTAAAGAATGATTATGAAGTAAGTTGTGCTGAATTGGACCTCCTTGTTGATTTAGCTTTAAAACAGGAAGGGGTCTTGGGGGCAAGGATGACTGGAGCTGGATTTGGTGGCTGTACTGTAAACTTACTAAAGAGAGATTATGTTGATTTTTTTAAGGAAAAGATTAAAAAAGAATATAAAAAAATTACCGGTATTAATCCGGATGTATATTTGACTGCACCTAGCGGAGGAGCCAAAGTTATAGAGTTAATATGATAAGAAAGTTTCACCATCAAGGAGGAGCTACCGGTTACGAGACCAGAGATTATATAGCAACTCCCAATTCATCCCTAATTGTACAACCAAATCAAGCTTTTGCCTGGAATCCTTACATTAAAGGAGCAAAAAGTGAGGATACTATCCTGGTAACCGAAAAAGGATATGAAAGGAGCAGATCAGGGTAAACCCTGGGTGGGTGTTTTATGTAAACTTACTGAGGTAGGATATTATTAATCAGTTAAAGAAAATACAAGAAAGAAGATTAAGATGTATTGCTGTAACCTAAATAAAATAAGGACAATTATACTTATTGGCAAAAACAATAAGCCTTAATAGAACAAGGGGTAAGTCTACCCAAAACCAGAAGAGTTTTTTTCACCAAAGAAAACTACCTCCAAAGTATTGACACAGACTATGCCTGAAAAGATATTGCTAAATATCCTGGTATTATGTTATATTGAACATAAGTGAAGTAATTAAAAAAAATGAATATGAAAGGAAAAACTGCTAATTCATATTTTAAAACCTGAACCCTAAAATATTATTGGAGGATAATTGTGTCTAAAATCAAAGCGATTATGGAGAAGGTGTACCTGAAACACCTGGTCATTCCTGCTTTCAATATACCCTATATTCCGATGATGAAGCCGGTGGTCAAAGCTTTACAAGATACCGACACCTTTGGGCTGATTGCTGTTGCCAGGCTGGAGTGGATGAAATTTTCTTCAGGCAGTCTGGAGCTTGTGGCGGAGGAATACCGTCGTTGCGGTGATTTTCGGGTGACTCGTCTGCATTTGGACCATGTGCCGGTAATCGATGAAGATCACAAACAGGTGGATTATCTTAGCATTATTTCCAGAGCAATTGAAGCGGGCTATACTTCTGTCATGGTCGATGGATCACGTTTGCCCTTATCCGAAAATATTGCTGCTGTACGGGAGGTTGTTGCTTTTTCGCATGCCCACCATATCCCGGTTGAGGCAGAGTTAGGTGCTGTGATGGGACATGAATCAGTTCTCATACCCGATTATGAGGAACTATTCGCAACTGGAAAAGGATTCACTAACGTTGATGATGCCGAACAGTTTGTCCGGGAGACGGCAGTGGACTGGCTTTCAGTAGCAGTTGGCAGTGTGCACGGTGCCATTGTTGCTACGGCTAGGAGTCAAAAGAAAATAGCTGCTCGATTGGATATCGACCGATTGACGGAAATTGATAAACGTCTTAATATCCCTCTGGTTCTTCATGGAGGATCGGGGGTCGTTTTTCCCTATCTGAAAGAGGCGTTTCAGCATGGCATTGCCAAGCTGAACATTGGCACGGATATCCGGCAACCCTATGAGTCTCTCATGTCGAAATCGGAACAAAAAGCACAGGATGCTGTATATAACGGAGTAAGGGAATTGATTGTCAGACTGGGGATTCAAGGAACAGCTTCCTTGCTATCCAAGATTTTAGAATAGAGAGAATAAAGAATCACTGGATTCACCCGAAAGGAGAAGTCAATGAGTTTGATGGGCGTTGATATTGGAAGCTCGGGGTGTAAAGTTGCTATTTATTCCGTCGATGGTATGCTAATTTCCACCGAGTCAACCACATACAGCGTCACCATGCCAGGACCGGGGGAGTTCGAACTAGATAGTAGACAAGTTTTAGATGCTGTCTATACAGCGATGCGGACTGTAGTCAAAAGAGCTGGTTCAAATAACAGATATCTTCATGATCCGCTCAAGGCTGTATCGTTCGGATCCTTTTCTGAGGCCATGGTGCCAGTCTCATCCCACGGAGAAATCCTGGGCCCCAGCATCTTTTCCCATGATCAACGAGGCAAGTATGCTATCGAACGGTTCAATAAGATTGGTCAGAAGGCTTTCTATAAGATTAATCCTAATATCCTTGGGTATTCCTATTCTTATCCAAAACTTGTCTGGTATCGGGAGTTTGCTCCCGATTTCAATACGAAAGTGTGGAAATACCTCAACTGGTCAGACTTCCTAACGTTTAAACTCACTGGAGAAGCCACAACGACCTACGGTCACGCAAACCGAACACTGTTATTCGATCTCTGGAAAGAGAAGTGGTCAGATGAGCTTCTTGAGGTGGGAGGAGTTGAGCGGAGGGTTCTGGCAGATCCCATCCCTTCCGGGATTACCATAGGTTATGTGAAGAAAGAAATCTCGGCATCCTTGGGATTCCCTGAGGATGTTCTGGTTATCTCGGGAGGTCATGACCAATGCATGAACGCACTCGGAGCAGGAGTGATTTCTGGTGGGAGTTCAGTCACAGGCATAGGTACGTTTGAATGCACAACGCTTGTATTTGATGACATACCCGACCCCGATTTGATGCTTGGTCTCAAACTTGGTATTGAGCATCATACGGTGCCTGGGAAATATGTGACGTTTATCTATAATCAGGGTGGGTCGTTACAGACTTGGTTTATGCAAGCGTTTACACGGGATCTTATTAAAGAAGGTGCTTCTGAGTGGGAGATTCTTAACAGTCTGACAGAGGAAGCCCCTAATAAACCGGGAGATGTGGTATTTCTCCCTTTTCTCGAACCTTCAGGAGCTCCAGTGTTTCTTCCAGAGGGAAGAGGATGCTTTTTTGGTATCGGTACGGGAACCGGTAGAGGGGCGCTGTATCGTGCTCTGCTTGAGGGTGAATCAATGTTTTTCCTGGAAGCCTTCGAAGAGCTTTTTAAAAACGGATTATCCATTACTAGTGTACGGGCCACCGGAGGAGGAAGCTGTTCCGACCTTTGGTTACAGATTAAAGCGGATATCTTGCAACGTCCGGTCCATCGTGTCCAACATCGAGAATCGGGCACTGTTGGGGCGGCCATCGTAGCAGGTCTGGCAATAGGTGTGTATGACTCCCTCGAAGAAGCCGTTGATATATTCAGTGGAATAGATGCATCATTTTTTCCACGAAAAGAGTTCACCGATGTATATGCGAGGTTGTACAAGAAGTATAAGAACGGGTTGGGTCTGATATCGTCTAAGGAATGGCGTGACTGAAGAGATGAGAGGTTTTCTAATAGGTAAATTTTTTTAAAAGATTTACAATCAATATTATTAGGAATATTATAGTGCCGAGGTTTAACCTCGACTTTTTCAATTCCATTCAACATGATAATCTGGATTATGATCACCATCACTGCGTGATTTGAAACGCCTGAATTTGAGCGATATTAAAAATAAGTGTTAAAAATAAGTTGACAAGCACGATTAACAAAATGTATAATAGTTGTACGGTTGTCCGTATAAGTATATAACATTATGTGCTAACCTACAAAAGCCAATCTTCAAAGTTAGGGAGGGTTATGTAAGCTTCCTATTGAAGTAACCAAGCTTCCTGAGATTGGTTCCCGATTTGAGATGATAAAAAATTAAGGTATTTATTCACTGTATGGCCATTATTATGATTTTCTTTAAAGATTTTTTGAAAATTATCTCAAATACAGTTATTATAAAAAATAAGAAATTCAAGGGGGTATCATATGAGTGTTAAGTATGAATTATTTGGGACAACTCCAGAAGGAGAAAAAGTCGGAAAGTTCACTTTAAATAACTCCAAAGGGATTACTGCCACGATAATGAGCCTGGGTGGTACGGTTATCTCCCTCAAAATGCCTGACCGAGAAGGAAAAATTAAAGAAATCACTCTCGGTTTTGATAATCTTCAACAATATTTGGCCGGTCATTCTTATTTTGGTGCCGCAATCGGTCGTTTTGCTAATCGTATTGCCAAAGGAGTGTTTCAGTTGAATGGTGTTCAATATTATCTTGCCCGTAATGAGAAGGGTCTGAATCACTTGCATGGTGGAAACAAGGGATTTGATAAGGTTGTCTGGCAAGCTGAGAGTTTCGAAGACACTACTTTAACCGGAGTGACCTTCTCTTATCTCAGTTCAGATGGAGAAGAAGGATACCCTGGAAATCTAAGAGTGACAGTAACCTACAGTCTGAATGAAGATAATGAGTTTAAAATTGAATATAATGCTCAAACAGATAAACTTACTATTGTAAATTTAACTAACCATGCTTACTGGAATCTGGCTGGTGCAGGTTCTGGAACAGTGATGAATCATCAGTTGACTCTTAAAAGTAAAAAATACCTCCCGGTGAATAATAGTCTAATCCCCACCGGAGAAATTAAGACTGTTCACGGTACTCCTATGGATTTCACCATGCCGAAATTAATTGGAAAAGATATTCATGATACTGCAGGCGGTTATGACCACTGCTTTGTTATCGAATCCTCAAATCAAGAGCTCAGCCTGGCGGCAAAGCTTTATGAGCCGGAAAGCGGTCGTACTATGGAAATTTTAACCACCACACCAGGTATCCAATTTTATTCTGGGAACTTTCTTGACAATGTTAGAGGTGCAGGTGGAGCGCTATTTCAGAAACACAGTGGCCTCTGTTTGGAAACCGGATTTTCCCCTAATTCAATTAATGAACCTGAGTTTTCCTCTCCCATTCTATATCCGGATAGAACATACCACCAGATTACGATACACCGTTTTTTTACCGATTAAGTTAGAATTTTTTGTACCTCCCGAATATCTCCTCTTAAAAATAAATTGACAAATATGAGTAGTGAAATATATAATGATTGTACGGTTGTCCGTATAAGTTTATAAGGTTGTATACTAAACTATAAAAGATAATCTTCAAAGTTCGGGAAGATTGGGAAATACTTTTGATCCGAGATGGCCTAAGGTTGAAGTAGAGTATGATGAAAAAAAATAAGTAGGGGGTACCAACCCTTACTAATAAAGGAGGTGAAAAAAGAATAACGATTTTTATTAGTACTTTGTATTAAAGTTGCTACAGTGAGAATATTGCTAAAAAATTATTAGGAAATATTAAAAAGGAGAAAAAATTATGTTAAGGAAAATTAATCTTTTACTTTTGTTAGTATTGGCTTGCGTTGCTCTTCTGGTATTACCGGTAGTAGCACAGGCAAGTGAAGGTCCTGTTGTAATTTACTTTTTCCCAGGCGGTGCTGCTGGAGGAACCTTTGCTACTGTTGTTTATAATGGTGCTAAAGTAGCTGAAGAAGTATTAGGTGATCGGGTTGAGGTAAGATATCTATGGTCAGATTGGAGTTCGCAGAAAATGGTTGATCAATTTCAGCAAGCTGTTGCGGCTAATCCAGATGGTATAGCAATTATGGGACATCCTGGGAGTGAAGCATACAGGCCTTTTGTTGAAGAAGCTGAGAAACAGGGGATTATCGTTACCAGTCAAAATACGACATTACCTGAACTGGAAAAAGCTTATAGTGCAAATGGATTTGGTTATGTAGGCCAGGGACTTTATGAATCAGGTTATACTCTCGGTGAAGCTGCGATTAAAGGAGCAGGATTAAAAGCAGGAGATAGAGCACTTGTTTGGGGTCTTTTGTCAAAACCTACCAGAGGATTAAGAACAAAAGGGGCAATAGATGCTTTTGAAAAAATAGGTGTAAAAGTAGATTATGTGGAAATTTCAGCTGAAGTAGACAAGGATGCTTCAATGGGTATTTCTGTTATAGTAGGTTATTTACAGGCGAACCCTGATTGTAAAGCTGTTGTAACAGATCATGGTAATTTAACTTCTACACAAGAAATTTATTTTGATGCAGCAGGTTTAGGTCCCGATGATATTTACGGAGCCGGTTTTGATTTATCACCTGCCACCGTAAAAAGCATTAAGAGTGGTTATACTGATCTTGTGTTAGACCAGCAGCCGTTCTTGCAAGGGTTTCTGCCAATTATGCAAATTTATTTAACCAAGATGTATGGTTTCTCCGGATTGCACATTGATACAGGTGGTGGTTTAATTAGCAAGGATAATATAGATTTGATAGCCCCCTTGGCTGAAAAAGGAATAAGATAAATAATAGTTAAAATACAATTTTATGGTATCCTGCAGGAAAGATTTTATAAAAAATTGTTCCTGCAGGATTATTTTAGGTCACGCTGTTAATGGTTATAAAAAGGAGAGGGTTATATATGGACAAATTGGTAGAGATGAAAAATATATATAAGTCCTATGATGGGGTTGCAGCTTTGAAGGGCATAGATTTTGAAGTGGGGTTTAATGAAGTTGTAGGGATTTTAGGTGATAATGGTGCAGGTAAATCAACTTTGATTAAAATTATTTCCGGAGTGCATTCTTTTGATGATGGGGAAATGTATATTAGAGGTGTAAAAATTGATCCTAAAAAATATTCTGTAAAGATGGCTCATAATCTGGGCGTAGAAACCGTATATCAAGAAAAGGCACTTGCAGATAAGCAAACTTTATGGAGAAATGTTTTTGTTGGCAGGCAAATTACTAATAAACTGGGTTTTCTTAATATAAAAAAAGAAAAAGAAGAAACAAATAAAATTATGCATGATTTAATGGGATTTAGAGGAGTAGGTGTAAGTGCTGATTCAGTCATTAAAACCCTGTCTGGTGGGGAAAGGCAAGGCGTTGCCATATCAAGAGCAATGTATTTTGAAGCAGAACTGGTTATTTTAGATGAGCCGACTATGGCTTTATCATTGCAAGAGGTAAAAAAAGTCTTGAAGTTTATCCAAGCTGTTAAAGATAGAGGAAAGTCTTGCATTTATATTTCTCACAATATCGCTAATGTTTATCCGGTTTCTGATCGTTTCGTAGCCATTGACCGAGGCAAGGTAGTGGGTGCTTATAATCGTAAAGATTTATCTTTAGAGGAACTTAGCGAGGAATTGATTAGATATACTAAGTCAAGCACACAGATTAATCAAGGTGAGAGGATATCATGAAAATGAACAATTTAGAAACACATTCCAAAGTAAAAAAATCTACTAAATACAAATCCCAAATTGCATTATTAATGATGGCTGTCAGTATTTTTGGATTATTCATGATTACCAGCCCTGAAGTTTTCCTCAAAGGAAGAATATATCAATCATTTTTATCTACAGTTCCTATTATGGGATTAATGGCTCTTGGTTTAACTTTTGTACTTGCTATGGGCGAAATAGACCTTTCCTTCCCTTCGGTTATGGCATTATCAGGTTTTATTTTTGCAATTACATTTAAGGCTACAAATAGCGTTATATTGGCTATAATATGCAGCCTTTTATCTGGTGCAATCGTTGGATTTATAAACGGAACATTGGTTACATCGATCGGTATTCCATCAATTGTGGCCACATTGGGTATGCAATTTTTAATCAGGGGTTTTAGTAATATCATATCGAATGGTTTAGCCAAAACAATCGCAGTAGATAAAACTATTTCCTATAAAATATTTGCTGAAAAGTTAGGAGCAATTCCTGTTCAGTCAATTTGGTTTATAGGGATAACGATTTTTTTATATTTCTTACTTTTTAGACATAGGTTTGGTGAGCATGTGTTATTTATAGGTGATAATCAGGAAACTGCAAGAATGATGGGTGTTAATGTAAATGGAACGAAAATAATGGTTTTTATATTGATGGGAGTGATAGCTTCATTTGCCGGAATACTTAGTTGTTACCGGATGAGAATCTGGTGGCCGACAATGGGAGAAGGATATATAATGATGGTAATGGCTGCTACTTTTGTGGGTGGTACTTCTATGTTTGGCGGAGAAGCCAGTATCGAGGGCACTTTCATTGGTTCATTTATTATTGGTTCTTTAGAAGCAGGTATTGTTGCTTCCGGCCTTTCCGGTTTCTGGACACAATTTATTTGCGGGGTGTTGATAATAGTTTCAGTAATTATCAATACTTTGGCAAAGAGAAAAAAATAGAGTAGAAATAAACTTTTAGAGTTAAAGGAGTTATTTATAATAATGAATTCCAGACAAAGAGTAAATATGTCCTTGAATCATAAAGAACCAGATAGAGTTCCGGTTGACTTTGGAGGAACTATAGTATCTACTATAACAGCTGTTGCTTATAAATCTTTACTAAAATATTATGGCATTAAGGATAAAGTAGAAATAATTGATATAGTTCAAGGTTTAGTTGAACCACATTCTAAGATTCAGAAATTATATGATTGTGATTTTCATAGAATTGTGTTAGAGCCACCTGATAATTGGCAATTAACCATAGATGAAAATAATTGCTTTGTTGATGAATATGGAATTAAAAGAAAAAAAGCTAGTTATTATTATGATATAGTTGATAGTCCTTTAAAAGATGCTTCATTAGAAGACCTTAAAAAGTTTTCGTGGCCTGATCCCCATGATCCGGGAAGAGTTAGAGGACTAAGAGGAAAAGCAAAAAAATTATACGAAGAAACTAATTACGTTATTATTGCAGATATGATTTCAGGCGGTATATTTGAGCAATGCTTACGAATTCGGGGATTTGAACAATTTCTTTCTGATATGGCGTTAAATAAAAAATTTGCTAATGCTTTACTTGATAAAATATTAGAAATCTATCTAGGTTTTTATGAAGAGTATATTAAAACTATTGGGGATTATGTCCATATATTTGCTCTGGCAGATGATTTAGGGATGCAAAATGGCTTGCTTATTTCGCCTAATCTTTATAGAGAGTTAATTAAGCCAAGACATAAAATATTATATGATTATATTAAAAACAATAGTAAGGCAAAAATTTTTCATCATTCATGCGGTTCTATTTTTCCTTTAATTGGTGATTTGATTGAAGTGGGTGTGGATATTTTAAATCCAATTCAAACTAGTGCAGTTAATATGAGCCCGGAATTATTAAAACGTGAATTTGGCGCAGATATTACTTTTTTTGGCGGGATAGATGTACAACAATTGTTACCAAATCTGACTCCGAAAGAAATAAAGGAAGAAACAAAAAGGATTATATCTATAATGGGTAAAAATGGAGGATATATTTTAGCTCCGTCACATAATATTCAACCTGATGTTCCTCCGGAAAATGTAGATGCAATGTATATGGCAGCAATTAATAAATAAAAAATTCTTTTTTATTTTAAAAATGTTGAAAAATATAATCTATAAAATTTATTATTAAAGGAAGTTCAATATGAATCATCGTGAAAGAGTATTAATGGCTCTTAACCACGAAACTCCTGATAGATGCCCGATGCAAATAAGTTTTACCCCGGAATTTGCAAAAAGGTTAAGCAATGAAATGAAAATTCAAGGAGAAGACAGTCACAATCCCCACGGGGGAGGGAATTCCTATAAATTGGAATTAGCTTTAGATGAAGACATGCTTCTAACTTCGGTAGGGTGGGCTAATTCTTATTATCAGGATGGTTTTAAAAACGGAGAAGAATATATTGATGAGTGGGGTGTGAGATGGAAAGTTATTCAATATGATACTAAATATGGAAAAGGTAAATATACCGAAATTATCGGACACCCTTTAGCAAATGATGATGCTGTAAATACTTATATAGTTCCTGATCCTAATCGTCAGGAATTATATAGAGAAGCTCAAAAACTGATTGGTAATTATAAAATGGATTATTTCATTGTTGGAGTTACAGTAACCACAATTTTTGAAACTGCTTGGGCATTAAGGGGAATGGAAAAGTTACTGATGGATTTTATAATAAATCCTGGTTTAGCTGAAGAAATATTAAATATACCCTATCATTACCACCTAACCGCCGCAAAAAAATTAACTGAGATGGGAGTCGATATGATTTGGATAGGGGATGATGCCGGAACACAAAAGGCCATGTTGTTTTCGCCACAAATTTGGAGGAAGTTTTTTAAACCAAAAATGGCTAATTTTATTTCTGAAATAAAAAAAATCAACCCTGCTTTAAAAGTAGCTTATCATTCTGATGGTATAATTTATCCTATTATACCTGATTTAATAGAGATTGGATTAGACGTTCTGAATCCTATACAACCTGCTGCCATGGATCCTTATAAATTAAAAAAAGAGTATGGAGATAAATTGTGTTTTTGGGGTACATTGGATGAACAATATACCTTGCCTTTTGGCTCACCAGGCGAAGTAAGAAAAGAGGTATTATCCCGTATTAATCTGGTGGGTGAGCAGGGAGGCTTAATTATAGGGCCGACGCATAATATACAGCTTGATACACCTATGAACAATTTTTGGGCTATGGTAGATACCATAAGAAAGACTTATTATTAAGCAATATTAGGTATTTTATTAGAAAAATACCATTGGGTTATTAATATTTAAAGGAGGGATTTAAATGATTAACGTTCCTGATGTAAGACTTGGGATAGTTGCTGTAAGTCGTGACTGTTTTCCTATTGAACTTAGCAAAAGTAGGAGAAAAGCTGTTATGAAGGCGTGCAGCAAAAAGAGAATTTTGATTAAGGAAATTAAAACAATTGTTGAAAACGAAAAAGATGTTTTAAAAGTTTTAAAAGATTTAAAAGAGGCAGAAGTTAATGTATTAGTATTATATCTGGGTAATTTTGGTCCTGAAGGCCCAGAAACAATGCTTGCTCAAAAGTTCTCAGGACCTACTATGTTTGTTGCCGCGGCAGAAGAGACCGGAGAAGATTTAGTAAGTGGTCGCGGAGATGCATACTGTGGTATGCTGAGCGCTTCATATAATTTAGGGCTAAGAAAATTAAATCCTTATATTCCTGAATATCCTGTTGGTACGGCTGAAGAGATAGCAGACATGATATTGAACTTTGAAAGTATAGCCAGAATATCACTTGGGCTCAAAAAACTCAAGATAATAAGTTTTGGCCCCAGACCTCAGGATTTCCTTGCCTGTAATGCGCCTATAAAACCTCTATATGATTTAGGTATAGAAATAATGGAAAATTCAGAGTTGGATCTTTTTAGAGCTTTTAAGGATCATGAGAACGATGTAAGGATATCAGAAGTCGTAAAAGGAATGGAAGAAGAATTGAGTGGTGGAAACAGTTATCCGGAAATGCTGTCAAGACTTGCCCAGTATGAGCTTACAGTACAGGACTGGATGGAGCAGAACCTCGGTGCATCAGAATTTGCGGTGTTTGCCAATAAATGCTGGCCTTCCTTTCAGCCTCAATTTGGTTTTGTTCCCTGTTATGTAAATTCAAGATTTGCCATGAGAGGCATTCCAATATCCTGTGAAACAGACATATATGGCGCTTTGAGTGAATATATAATTACTCTTGCTACTAATTTACCGGCTACAATCCTGGATATAAATAATACAGTACCGAAGGATATGTATGAAGAGAATATACAAAAGGTAAAGAATTATAAACTAAACGATTTATTTATGGGATTCCATTGTGGGAATACTCCCATTTGTTACCTGAAAGATGCTGAAATAAAATATCAATTAATTATGCATCGATTAATTGAGAAAAATAAAGAACCCGATATTACCAGGGGTACCCTTGAAGGAACCATAATTCCCGGAGATATTACATTGTTTAGATTGCAAGGTACAGCTGATTGTAAATTAAAGAGTTACATAGCTCAGGGTGAAATACTTGATATAAATCCGAAATCCTTTGGAGGAATTGGGGTATTTGCTGTTTCCGAAATGGCTAGATTTTATCGCCATGTACTTATCGCAAAAAGATTTCCCCATCATACAGGTATAGCATTTAAACATACAGGTAAGGTTTTATTTGAAGCCATGAAGATGCTGGGTGTAAATGATATAGCTTTTAATCAACCTTCAAATCAACTATATGGGAACGAAAATCCATTTTCTTAAATTTTAAGGTTGTAAATGTTATTGGTACAAGCAGTAAATATTTGACCTCTTAAAAGTAATAAAGTAAAAAAAATAGAATATACATTTATTTTTTGTTAATTTGGAGAAAAGTAAAAATGATAAAACCTGATAAATATTTACCAAAATATTATCAACTAAAAGAATATCTAAAGCAGATGATTCAAAATGGAGAAATTATTCCGACACAAAAGTTACCTTCGGAAAGTGAACTTGTCCGTCAGTTTAAAGTAAGCAGAGATACCGTTCGTCATTCTTTCAGTGAGTTAGAAAATGAAGGATGGATATATAGAGAACAGGGGAAAGGTACTTTTTGCGCTTATAGGGGAAGCAAAAAAGAGCAGAAAATTGCTGTTCTTACCACCTATATCTCTAACTATATTTTTCCCTATATTATGAGAGGTATTGAGGAAACATTGTGTGAATCAGGTTTTTCATTTAGTATTGCCAGTACAGGCAATGATAAGCGCAAAGAAGAAGAATGCATGAAAAGATTCTTGGAACAAGATATTTCCGGTATCATCGTTGAACCGACAAAAAGTGCTAAACCAAATATCAATCAAAAATACTTTCAGGAACTAGATAAACGCAATATCCCATACATACTATTACATGCCACATATCCTGATTTAGATTCTGCATATGTAATGATGAATGACAAAAAAGGCGGTTTTCTTGCTACACAACATTTATTAAAGTTAGGTCATAAAGATATAGCTGGAATATTTTTATCTGATGATTTACAAGGTGTAAAACGACAGGCTGGATTTTTGTCTGCTTTAAAGAAATATAATGTTAGTATAAATAATGAATTTTTAGGCAATTATAGAACTGATCAGATGTTTTCTTATCCCTATAATTTTACTATAAACTTGTTGAAAAAGAAAAATCGACCGACTGCTATTGTTTGTTATAATGACCAAATAGCTATTCAGGTTATAGAAGCTATTCGTCGTAGTAACTTAAAGATTCCTGGGGATATTTCCTTAGTAGGATATGACGATTCAAATTTAGCAGTTGCTACAGAGGTAAAATTGACAACTATTAAGCACCCAAAAGAAGAGATGGGAAAACGAGTTGCTCATATGATAGTGGATATGATTAATGGGAAGGCGGAGAAGCCGTTTTTTGTGTATCAACCAGAGTTTATTACACGGAGCTCTTGTAAAGGAATCCCAAATTAAGGTAAAATTTGCAAAAAGTATTTTTATAAGAAAATTTAATTTGAATTTAATTATATTAATAGGTGAGAAAAATTATGTTGGGAGGTGATAAGCATGTTGGAGAATCTAAAAAAGGAAGTATATAAGGCACACATAAACCTTATGGAAAATAAGTTAGTTATGTGGACCTCCGGAAATGTAAGTGCTCGGGATCCGAAAACTAATCTTATTGTTATCAAGCCAAGCGGAGTAGCTTATGACAAATTGTCACCAGATAATTTAGTAGTCGTTGATTTAAATGGCAAGATCATAGAAGGAAGTCTGAAACCTTCTGTAGATATGGCGACGCATCTTTACGTTTATAAACATATACCAGAGGTTATGTCTGTAATCCATACTCATTCTACCTATGCCAGTGCCTTTGCAGCTATAGGAAAGGAAATTCCGGTTTGTCTTACCGCCATGGCAGATTTCTTCGGCTGTAATATACCCATAGGTAACCTGGTATTAATCGGAGAAGAAGAGATAGGCAAGGAAATTGTTGATAAAATTGGCAATTCAAAGGCTATAATAATGAAGAATCACGGACCTTTTACTATAGGTACGAGCGTTAGTGAGGCTTTAAAAGCGGCAATCTATTTAGAAGAGTCTGCAAAAACTCTAATCATGGCTAAAATTCTGGGAGAACCACAACCTATTTCAGAATCTATAGTAAATATACTTCATAAAAACTATACTGAAAAATATGGACAATGAAGGAGATAAAATATGCATAACAAATATCTTTTAGGTACAGATATAGGTACACAGGGTACAAAGACGGTACTGGTAAATCCCGATGGTAAAATAATTGCTTCTGCATTTTCAGAATATGATGTAATCAAACCAAAACCTTCCTGGGCGGAACAATGGCCGGATGTATGGATAAAAGCCACCTTTGATACAATTAGAGAAACAATAGAGAAATCAAAAGTAAAACCTTCCGATATCGCCGGGATTGCCTTGAGTGGACTTTATGGCGGCTCGGGTATCCCCGTTGATAAAGATATGAATCCTATAAGACCTTGTCTTATATGGATGGATAGACGGGCAACGAATGAAGTAGAATGGGTAAAGAAAAACGTTGATAAAGATAAGATATTTGAAATTACCGGCAATTATGTTGATTCTTATTATGGATTTACCAAGATGATGTGGATTAAGAATAATGAACCGGATAATTGGAAAAAGATATTCCGGTTTATAACCCCTAAAGATTATGTCATATACAAATTAACCGGAGAAAACATTACGGACTTTTCATCAGCGGGCAATATTGGTGGAGTCTTTGATATTAAGAAACGAACCTGGTCAAAAGAGATGTGTAACATACTCGATATCCCTATATCTATGTTACCACAGAAAATTGTAAAATCTGCAGATGTTGTAGGTAAAATAACCAAAGAAGCCTCGAAATTATGTGGTTTGTTGGGAGGAACACCGGTTGTAGCAGGAGGCATAGATGCACCGGTGGCTTCTTTAAGTGCAGGTGTCCTAGAAGAAAAAAGCCATGTTGCTATGGCCGGAACCTCTATTTGTTGGGGGGTCGTTCATAAAGGACAACATCTATCTCCTAAATTAGTCAGTTTTCCTTATGTGGCTTACGATCATGAAATGATCTACACTTTTGGTGGAGCGGCAACAGCAGGGGGTATCGTTAGATGGTTTAGGGATCAATTTGGCGATAAAGAGCTAGAAGCCGAAAGAGAATTGAATATATCAGCCTATAGACTCTTAGATGAAGCGGTAGAAAATATTCCTCCTGGTTCAGAAGGACTTTTATTATTACCATATTTTATGGGTGAACGTTCACCTATATGGGATCCTGATGCAAAAGGAACCATAATAGGTTTGACTTTATACCATACCAGGAAACACATTTACCGAGCCATTTTAGAAGGTGTGGCTTATTCCTTGCGCCATAATATAGAAGCAGGGTTAGAAAGTGGATTAGAGCTGGCAGAAGAATGTATTATGGTAGGAGGAGTAACAAAATCTCCATTATGGATGAAGATATTCTCGGATGTAACCGGATACCCGATAAAAACTACTGCTCAGGACGTAGAGGCTCCTTATGGAGATGCCTTACTGGCTGGGGTAGGAACAGGCGTATTAGATTCCTATAAAAGGATAAAGGATTGGGTAAGATTTAATAAAGCAATCTATCCGGATAAAAAGGCGAAAAAGATATATAATCAGTATTTTAGAGAATACAAGAAAGCATATAAATCTTTAAAGGAAACTATGAATACTTTAGGCAAGATAGGCTCTATGAAAAAACCAAGCTAACTACACTTCCTGAAATTGTGCTTCCCGATTTTAATAAATTTCCGGTAAAAATTTATAGTGAAGACGCTACAAAAACAAATTTTAAGA
>CAZMLS010000014.1:0-14558 GCA_964567215.1 uncultured Atribacterota bacterium
CACTATATACTATATACCATATACTATATACCATATACTATATACTGTTTTATACTATTTTACGCTGTTTCTTTCTTTAATTTTTTAAATCTCTCAAGTTTTGGTATTTCTTTTTTATAAATAACTTCTTCGGTAATTGTACAGCTTTTTATATTCTTTTCTGATGGTATCTGGTACATAATATCAAGAATAGCATCTTCCATGATAGAGCGTAATCCCCTTGCTCCGGTATTTCTTTTTAAGCTTTCATTTACAATAGCTTCCAAAGCTTCCTGTGTAATTTTTAACTCTACACCTTCTAAATTGAAAATCCTTTTATATTGCTTTAAAATTGCATTTTTTGGCTCGGTTAATATCTTTAAAAGATCCTTGCCTTCCAGTACCTCTAATGTAGATATAATATGCAATCTGCCTACCAATTCCGGGATTAATCCAAATCTTACAAGGTCTTCCGGTAAAACATTTTCCATTAATTTATAAGATTTTTTCAAATTGGACTTACTTTTTATATTGGCTTTGAAACCGATATTATTTTTTCCTATTCTGGTATTAATAATATCTTCCAAACCTTCAAATGTGCCTCCGCAGATAAATAATATTTCAGTAGTATCAATTTGTATATTTTTTTCCTGGGGATGTTTTCTTCCGCCATATGGAGGTACGCTGGATACGGTTCCTTCAATTATCTTCAACAAAGCCTGCTGTACCCCTTCGCCAGATACATCCCTTGTTATAGAGGTATTTTCAGATTTACGAGCTATCTTATCTATTTCGTCTATATAGATGATTCCTCTTTGTGCTTTATTGACATTATTATTGGTAATTCTTAATAAATTTAATAAGATATTTTCTACATCATCCCCAACATAACCGGCTTCAGTTAAAGTTGTGGCGTCAGCAATGGCAAAAGGTACATTTAGTTTTTTCGCCAGAGTTCTTGCCATTAAAGTTTTACCACACCCCGTTGGACCAATGAGTAGAATATTACTTTTTTCTAACTCAATTATTTCTTCATCATTTATCTTATTCTTATTCTTATTCTTTTTCTTTTTTTCTTTATTTAAGCTATCATTACTCTTTATTCTTTTATAGTGATTATAAACTGCAACCGAAAGTACTTTTTTGGCTCTTTCGTGAGCAATGATATATTTATCTAAAAATTCTTTTATTTCTTTTGGAGAAGGTATTTCTTCCATTTTAAAGTTGGTATTTTCTTTTTTTCTTTCTTCCAGAATAATTTCATTGCATATTTTTATACATTCATCACAAATGCATACTCCTGGACCTGACACAATTTTTTTTACTTCATTTTGATTTTTCCCGCAAAACGAACATTTCATTAGACGTTCTCCTTTCAACTACAGTTTATCAATTTAGAACAAAAGTTTTTTATAAATCTATTAATATTGCAAATCTAACCAATCTATACCTAATTACATTAAATCCCTATATAAAATCAATCATCTTATTTTGTATAGGGTAATGGAAATCATTCTATTTTGATAAAACTTCTATTTTGATAATCATTCTTTTATATTGTACTAATTTATTTTAACTTTTCATCGCGTCTTTTCATTACTTCATCAACAATACCATAATCTTTTGATTCTTGAGCGGTAAGATAGTAATTCCTTTCAGTATCTTTTTCAATCTTTTCAAAAGGCTGACCGGTATGCAAAGTAATAATTTCGTTAATGGTTTTCTTAATTCTTTTCAATTCCCTGGTTTGAATCTCTATATCTGTAACCTGACCTTGTGCACCACCCAAAGGTTGATGAATCATGATTCTCGAGTTTGGCAAAGCAAATCTTTTTCCCTTTGCTCCCGAGGTTAATAAAAGAGCCGCTCCGCTGGCAGCCATTCCAATACATATGGTTGAAACATCAGATTTAATATATTGAATTGTATCGTAAATTGCAATGGTCGAACTTACCGAACCTCCCGGACTATTAATATAGATATATATATCCTTATCCGGTTCATTTGCCTCTAAAAATAGTAATTGAGCTATAATTGTATTTGCCGCATTGTCATCAATTTCAGTACCTAAAAATATTATTCTATCTTTTAATAGACGGGAATATATATCATATGATCTCTCACCCCTGGGGGTTTGTTCTACTACAATAGGAACTAAAGTCATTTTGATTCTACCTCCTTTTTAGAACTACTTTTCTTTATTTGATTACTTATATATTCAAAGATTTTTTCTCTTCTAATGGTTTCTTTTAAACCGTCAAGATTATTATTTTTCTTGAAGGTGGCTTCTACTTTAATTGGATCCTGCTTAACATCTTTGGCAATTTCTTCTATCTTCTTTTTTAGCTCATTATCGGTAGCTTCAATTTTCTGATCTTTTGCTATCTTATCTAAAATTAATTCCTTTTTTACTCTTTTTTCGGCAACGGTTTTATATTCTTTTTTAAGTTTGCTTTCATCAGCTTTTATGCTCACAAGGTAATCTTCCAGTGAAATATTTTTTGTTTTTAAATCTTCTTCCAGTGTTTTTATCATGTAATTAACTTCTCTGTCAACCAATACTTCAGGAACCTTTACTTCACAAACTTCTTCCACTTTATTAATTAATTCCTTTTCGTAATTATTTTTGCTAATATTTTCTGCTCTAACTTTTAAATTTTCCTGGATTGATTTTTTAAATTCATCCAGGTCTTTATAATTTCCAAAATTCTTTACAAAATCATCATTTATTTCCGGAAGCTCTTTCTCTTTAATTTCATGTATTTTAATTTTATAAGTAATGTTCTTACCATCTAATTCCTTGTCTTTGGAATCTTTAGGTACTTTAATTACTATATCTTTTTCTTCGCCAATAGAACTTCCTACTAATTTATTATTTATTTCCGGTGAATTGTTTTTCCCTAATTCTATTAATTGTTTGCTCATTTTACCATCTTTTAATGGTGTACCGTCAATAAAACTCTCCGAATCAATAATCAGGAAATCTCCTTCTTTGGCTTTCCGGTCTTTTGTGATGATTAATTTAGCCTGGCTTTCCTGCATCCTTAATATTTCATCATCAACATCACTTTTTAATATCTTTACGACTTCTTTTTTTACTATTATTTTATCAAATGAACCAATTTTAACTTCCGGTTTTACCTTTACTGTTATTTCATAAATTAATGGCTTTTCTTCTTCTATTTGAATAACTTTAACATTTGGTCTGTCAATCGGTTCGATTTTGGATTGTTTTATTGCATCATAATAAGTTTTTTCAATTAATTCATCTGCAGTTTTTTCATACAAATATTCTTTAGTTAAATGCATCTCCAATATATTGCGAGGTATTTTACCTTTCCGAAAACCGGGTATTTTAACCTTGTAAGATAAATCATTACATGTTTTATTTAGTTCAGTTTTTACTTCTGATTTTTCTATTTCAACCTCTAAAATAACTTTATCATTTTCATGTTTCTTTATTTTATATTTCAACAATGAATAGAACCTCCATAAATTCCAATTTTTTTATCATTTAAATAAAGCCGCAAATATTTTTGCGGCTATTTTAGACTAATTATTTTTTTAAATATTTATAGTTTATTCTTATAACGCTTCTTTGAAAAATAGCTTGGTGCGAAGGGCGGGACTCGAACCCGCACGGTTTAACCCACTGGATCCTAAATCCAGCGTGTCTACCAATTCCACCACCCTCGCAATAAATGGTAGGCCGTACAGGGTTCGAACCTGTGACACCCTGATTAAAAGTCAGGTGCTCTGCCAACTGAGCTAACGGCCCACAAATAAATTACAAAAGTTTTTATATCATAATACATTTTTATAATAAATACAAATCAAATTTGACGCGCTCGGAGGGACTCGAACCCCCAATCATCGGATCCGAAGTCCGCAGCTCTATCCAATTGAGCTACGAGCGCCACCTTTACCCTAAATTGGGGTGAGCGAGGGGATTTGAACCCCCGACCTCTGGAGCCACAATCCAGGGCTCTAACCAGTCTGAGCTACGCCCACCATATTTCATTTAAACTGGTACGCCTGGAGGGAATCGAACCCCCAACCTACGGATTAGAAGTCCGTTGCTCTATCCTATTGAGCTACAGGCGCGGATATATAAATTGGAGCGGGAAACGGGTCTCGAACCCGCGACAACTAGCTTGGAAGGCTAGTGCTCTACCAACTGAGCTATTCCCGCAAAGTCGGGGCGAGAGGATTTGAACCTCCGGCCCCCTGCTCCCAAAGCAGGTGCGCTGCCAAACTGCGCTACGCCCCGAAACAAAAGATATTATATAGTAAATTATTTTATAAGTCAATTACAAATAATAAAAAATAGCTAATTATCCAATTAATCAATTCGCCAATTTACCAATTTGAGAATTAAGATAAAAGATAAATAAAAAATTTACCAATTAGTAGTTAACGTATAGTTACAAGCTACAATTATAAGCAAAATACATCATTCAAAATAAATCGATTTATCGTCAGTCTATTAAAAAACCGGTTGATTAATTTTAATCTAGATTAGAGAATTTGTGAATTGTATCATCTTTTATTATCTTTTATAAACACTTTTCACTAACGAATTTAATTGGAGAATTGGGCAATCGGTTAATTGGTAAATTGATTTTTCTTTAGCATTATTACCTGGACATTTCTTCCAATATTTTAGTCATTTTTTTCAAAGCTTTTCCTCTATGACTTATTTGGTTTTTAACTTCGCTTCCCAGTTCTGCAAATGTTTTATTGTATTCGGGCACAAAAAATATAGGATTATAGCCGAAACCATATTCACCTTTTGGGGCAAATGATATTTCCCCTTTGCATTCTTCTTTGATAATATATTGTTTTCCATTTGGTAAAACAAGGGCAAGAACGCACACAAATTTAGCACTTCTTTTATCTTGAGGAACACCTTCCATAAGCCTTAACACTTTGTCTATTTTCTCTTCGTCTGTTTTCCCCCATCTTGAGGAATATAATCCGGGTTCCCCATTTAAAAAATCAATTTCTAAACCTGAATCATCAGCCAAACATATTTTATTGGTATAATTAAAACCTTCAATAGCCTTCTTTATCGCATTCTCCCTATAATTTTTTCCATCTTCCTTTGTTGTAGGAAAATTAGGAAAATCATTAAGAGAAATCACTTTAATTTTTATTTTTTTTAGGTATTCTTTAATCTCTTCTATTTTACCGTTGTTTTTGGTGGCTAAAAATATTTCCAACATATCAATCTAACAACTTTTTTTCAATCTCTATTACTTCTTTGATCCCCAATTCTGCAAGCTTTACTAATTCCTGCATATTGCCCTTTGAAAAAGGTTTTCCTTCTGCAGTGCCTTGAATTTCAACTACTTCTCCTTTTTCAGTCATGACCATATTCATATCTACCTGTGCGTGTGAGTCTTCTTTGAAATCTAAATCCAAAACCATTTCACCATCAACAATTCCTGCGCTAATCGCACCGATATAATCCGTAATGGGCATTTCGTCTATCTTTCCTTCTAATATAAGATAAGATAAAGCATCATGCAGTGCAACAAATGAACCAATAATTGCTGCAGTCCTGGTGCCTCCATCTGCTTGGATGACATCACAATCAATCCAGATAGTCCTCTCCTCTAATTTAAATAAATCCACGACAGATCGTAATGACCTTCCAATCAATCTTTGAATTTCAGAGGAACGTCCATTAATTTTTCCTTTTATGGAATCCCTTATGTTTCTAATCTGATTAGCTCTCGGAATCATAGAATACTCAGCGGAGATCCAACCCTTTCGGGAACCCCTTAAAAATAAAGGGACCTTTTCTTCTACTGAGGCAGTACAAATTATTTTTGTATCCCCCATTTTTATCATAGTGGAGCCTTCGGCATATTTGATATAATTTTTGACGATTTTAATTTGACGCAGTTCATTGTATTTTCTATTATTTGATCTTAGCATAGATTCTCCTTCATTTTTTTATATAGTGTTTTCCCGAATTCCCGCATTATACCTATCCGATAATTTCATATACTCTATTATCTTTGCCTTAAAAAGATGTAATCTGCAAATTCATACAAAAAATCTGCTTTATCATTGAATATTTTTAACGCACCTTTTGCTTCTTTAATTAATTCTTCAGAATCTATTTTTGCTGTCTTTAGCCCAAATTCTCCCGGATAAGTTATTTTATTTTTATTTCTTTGATCTTGCATCATATCCAATATATCATCTGTAATTTGAAAAGCTAATCCAATACATTCTCCATATTTTGTTAAAGCTTTGATTTCCTTCTTTTTAGCCTCAGCAAGGATTGCACCTGCCCTGATGGAAGCGCATATTAAAGCTGATGTTTTCTGTTTATACAAATTACATAGAAATACTTTTTTATCTTCCATTTTTTCCTGAATAATATCCTTAACTTGTCCACCAAGCATATTTTCAGTATCTACACATCTCGTCATTTCATCGAATAAATTCAATATGGTATTCTTCTTAATTTTTTTAATTTCAGTATTTTTAAGTATCATTTTGTAGGCATGGACTAATAAAGCATCACCGGCAAGTAGGGCAATTGCTTCACCGTAAACCTTGTGGCAGCTTGGTTTTCCTCGCCTGAAGTCATCATCATCCATACAGGGTAAATCATCATGGATTAATGAAAATGTGTGAATCAATTCAATGCCACAAGCGGTATGCAATGCATTTTTAATATCCATTCCCAAAAGCTCGGCTGTTGCCAATGTTAATATCGGACGAATTCTTTTTCCTCCGCTAAAAACGCTATAATGCATTGCTTTGTGAATAATTGACGGATCTGCGTCTTCCATGGGTAAATAGAGATCCAGTTCTTGATCAATTAAGCTTTTTTTATCATTTAAGTATTTTTTAAAATCCATGATTTTAATTTTCCTCTTTATTGATTTTGAAAGGTCTAATAGAGTATTTATCTTCCCCCTTAATAACCAGTTCTTCAATTTTTTGTTTGGTGTTATCTAATTTTTTCAGGCATATTTTTGAAATATCCATTCCCTTTTCGTATAGCTTTACCGAATCGTCCAAAGATAAATCACCTTCTTCTAATTTTTTTACTATATCCTCTAATTTTTTTAGATAATCCTCAAAGGGAACATTTTTTTCATTATTCATTATTTCCATTACTGTTTTCCTCCTTTTTATCAACCTTACCTAATATTTTTCCATCGCTGATGATTATTTCAAAATGATTCCCAATCTCAACGTTTTTTAATTTCTTAATGATGCTATGTTCGGGAAGTTTTCTGCAAACGCTATATCCTCTTTTTATGACTGCCCATGGATTTAATGTTTCTAATCTTTGTAAATCTTTTTTAATTATTTCTTCAGAACTTTTTAGTGTATTTTTGACTGTACTATTCAACTTATAAATAAATTCATCTATATATTGATAGTATTGATTAATCTTGTTTTCCGGGCTTAAATATTTCATATTTTTATCTAAATAATTCAAACGTTCTAATTTCTTTTCATATTTTCTTAGAATTATACGTTTTAAATTATCTCTTAAAGCATTAATATTGTCCAATAATTGATTGATGTCCGGAACATTCATCTCAGCAGCAGCCGAAGGAGTTGGTGATCGTAAATCAGCAGTAAAATCTGAAATGGTAAAATCAGTTTCATGGCCTACAGCAGAAACAATGGGTATTTTTGAATTATAGATACTTCTTGCCAATATTTCCTCATTAAAAGCCCATAATTCCTCTATAGCGCCACCACCTCGACCAATGATAATAAAATCAATATCATTGAAATAAGTGTTTAGAAAATCAATTTTTTGAGCAATATCCTGAGCAGCACTTGCTCCCTGTACCAAAGAAGGCACTACCATAATATGAAGGTGGGGAAATCTTCTAAGTGAAATAGAGATAATATCTCTAATCGCGGCCCCTGTTGGAGATGTGATTACTGCAAACTTTTTATTAAGAAAAGGTATTTTTTTCTTATGCTCTTCCTTGAATAAACCTTCTGCTCTAAGACTATTTTTTAGTTTTTCAAAAGCCAGATAAAGATCGCCTTTTCCCACTTCTACCATTTCTCTTGCATATAATTGGTATTCTCCCCTTTTTTCGTAAACGTTGATATCTCCATTAATTTTGACTTTCATACCATCCCGGGGAGGGAACCCTAATCGAATACTATTTCCTCTGAACATCACACATCTTATCTGGCTGTTTTCATCTTTTAAGATAAAATATAGATGCCCCGAAGAATGTAACTTAAAATTAGAAATTTCTCCAAGTATCCAGACATTTTGCAAAATACTGTCATTATTGAATATGTTTTTTAGATATTTTGTTATCTTTGAAACCGAATAAATAATGATTCCAACGTCCTTATTCATATATCCTCTATCTATTTTAGTATTTCTTTTCTATCAATTTTACCTAAAACGCCATTGACAAAACTGAAGGAACTTTTGGTTCCATACTTTTTAGAAAGTTCAACAGCTTCGTTAATGGAAACACTCTTGGGAATATCATCCAAAAAAAGTATTTCACATATTGCAATACGCAAAATATTCCTATCTATATTAGTAATTCTTTCCAAAGACCAATTATCAGTATATTTTTTGATCGTTGTATCGATATTATTAATATTTTTTTCAACACCTTTGACCAATTCAAGGCAAAAATCCTTTACTCCATCTGTGTAATCATTATCCTCAAAGGTATATCTTAACACATCCAGTAAATTAGAATGGGCTAAATCAATTTGAAATAATATTTTTAGTGCTAATTCTCTTGAAAGCCTTCTTCCGCCCATTATTCCTCCCGGTTTTTAGGATTTACCTTGCTTTAATTACTTGATAATATTTTATATGAATCTTTAGAAAAATATATTTTATTTTAATAATATTAAAATACTTTTACAAATATATTTGATGCCACTAAGTCTTTCTTGCTTTGCATCTTTTTAGAAAATTGTATTCCCTGCACATGAATATTTATTTCAATATTTTCTGCTTCAATTTGTTTTTTTAATTCTTTTTTTATTTTGTTTTGTATTTCCCAGGCAATATCCGGTATTCTCACACCATATTTCAGTACAATAAATAAATTGATAAATATACCGTCTTTTTTTACTTCAACTTTTATATTTCTTCTATTTCTATCTTCATTATCTATCTTACCTCTTAGAATATCGGTTATTTCTTTTATGATTGTTTTTTTACTTCCCACCAAACCTTTCACATCAGTAAGATTGATTTTAACAAGATTTTCAATGGTTTCGTTTGGAATATTTACTTTTCCATAAATAGTTTTAATGGTTTCCATTAATACTTTCCACCTTTTTGTTTAATAGTATATAGCAAATTAGTCGTTAGTGAATAGTTGTTAGTAGTTAGTAAAGAAAATGAAAGACAATTAGCCAATTGACCGATTAAATTACTATCAAGTATTGAGTATATAATATATAGTAAAGAAAATATAAAAGAATAAAAAAAATAAAAATAAGATAATTCAATTAACCGATTAACTGATTAAGATAAAGATTAATTAATTAAACTAATTCATCTCGCTTCCCCATATGTCATTCCCTCGCAGGAGGGAATCCATCTTTTTCTTTTGAAACTCCAATTTGTCTTTTTCTTAACTGGTAAACCAGTAAACTGGCTAACCAGTTTACTGAATTACTTTGTATTTTCTTCACTAAATACTAAATACTATATACTGTTTTTACACACTTCAATCCCGCATCTTTTCTTGGACTATATACTAAATACTAACGACTAAATACTATTTCTCTCCCACAGTTCCAACCCATATCTTCTCTTGGACTATATACTAAATACTAAATACTATATACTAAATACTAAATACTATATACTGTTTTCTCTCCCGCACTTATTTCCCACAATATTCCTATACGCTATTCCTACTTACACTTCCTGCCCATACCTATACACTATTACTATACGCCGCATACAGTTTTATGCCCGCATCTTTTCCTGGACTATATACTATATACTGTTTTTACACACTTCAATCCCGCATCTTTTCCTGGACTATATACTAAATACTATATACTAAATACTATATACTATATACTAAATACTATATACTATTTTTACACTCTCTCCATATACTTCTTTCCTCTTGTATCAACTTTTATTATATCTCCCTCTTTTACAAATAAGGGAACCTGAACAATTGCTCCGGTTTCCAGGGTTGCAGGCTTTAAAGCACCCGAAACAGTATTACCTTTAGCTCCCGGAACTGTATCTATTACCTTTAAGTTCATAAAATAAGGTAATTCTGCACCTATAACTGCTTCTTTACAGAAAATTATTTCCACATCATTCCCTTCTTTTAGAAAATCTTTCATTTCAACTAAATGATTTTCAGAAAGAGATATTTGTTCATAATTATCTTTATTCATAAAATAAAATAAACTGCCATCATTATAAAGATACTGCATACTTTTTCTATCTATAATGGCCTGTTCCATTTTTTCCCCTGCTCGAAAGGTTTTATCAATTACTAAACCAGTTTTAATATTTTTTAGTTTAGTTCTTACAAAAGCACCACCTTTTCCTGGTTTTACATGAAGAAAATCAACTATTCCGTAAATATCTCCTTTTAACTCTATAGTTAATCCTTTTTTAAAATCGCTAGTAGATATCAAGACAAAACCTCCTGTACTTCTTATTTTTTTATTTGCTTTATATAAATTTTCCGCAAAGTATCTTAACTTCAGCTCTAACTGAATCAATCACTTCCTGGTTTTCAACATCACTTATCACTTTGTTAATTAGGTCTGCAATCAATTCCATTTCCTTTTCTTTCATACCACGGGTAGTTACAGCAGGCGTACCTATTCTTATACCACTGGTTACAAATGGGCTTTGTGGATCAAATGGTATTGTATTTTTGTTAACAGTAATTCCGGCTTCTTCCAATGCATGATCTGCCTGCTTTCCGGTGATCCCTTTATTTCTTAAATCCAATAACATTAAATGATTATCTGTTCCATCTGAAACTAATTTTATTCCTAAATCCATTAATTTATCAGCTAATGCTTTTGCATTTTTTATTATTTGTTTTTGGTAATTCATAAATTCATCTGTCATTGCTTCCTTAAAGCAAATCGCCTTTGCTGCAATTACATGCATTAAAGGTCCGCCTTGTATCCCCGGGAATATAATTTTATCTATTTTTTTTGCATATTCCTTTTTACACAAAATCATACCTCCGCGAGGGCCTCTTAAAGTCTTATGAGTAGTTGTTGTAACAAAATGGCAATGTGGAACCGGACTTTGATGTAAACCTGCAACAACCAAACCGGCAATATGAGCGATATCAGCCATTAAATAAGCGCCAACCTCATCAGCAATAGATCTAAAAGCAGCAAAATCAATTTCTCTGGAATAAGCGCTTGCTCCACATACTATCATCTTTGGTTTATTTTCTATAGCCAACTTTCTTAGATTATCATAATCTATCTGTTCAGTTTCTTTATCAACTCCATAGGGAATAATATTATAATATTTTCCGGAAAAATTCACAGGACTTCCGTGGGTTAAATGTCCTCCATGAGAAAGATTCATTGCTAAGATAGTATCTCCCATCTCTAAAATGCCGAAATAAACTCCCATATTTGCCTGTGAGCCGGAATGTGGCTGAACATTTGCATGTTCTGCTTTAAATATTTTCTTTGCTCTATCTATAGCTAGATTTTCAACAATATCTATATATTTACATCCACCATAATATTTTTTTCCCGGATATCCTTCTGCATATTTATTTGTAAGAACTGAACCCTGTGCTTCCCTCACCTCCGAAGAAACAAAATTTTCTGATGCGATTAGTTCTAAATTATACTTTTGTCGATTTTCCTCATTTCTAATTGCCTCAAATATCTCCGGATCTACTTTTTTCAAATTACTCATTTTTCTCCTTTATAAAAAATAGTTTTTTGTAATAAAATATTTTCTCTTTTTAAAATATATTTTTATTTCTTACGTTATTACCACTCTTTTATGTCATTCCCTTTTTATATGTCATTCCCGCGCTTTATATGTCATTCCCGCGCTTTATATGTCATTCCCGCGCTTTATCTGTCATTCTCGCGCAGGCGGGAATCCATCTTTTTTAATTAATTTTAAATGTTCATCTCTTTAGGAAACCAGGTTAATATCTCATAACCGTCCTCTGTTATTAATACAGTATCTTCTATTCTTACCCCGCCTATTTCAGGGAGATATATTCCCGGTTCTACAGTAACAATCATGCCCGGTAAAAATATTGTCTTATCATTAGTAGACAATCTTGGTGATTCATGAATATCTAATCCCACACCATGCCCCAAACCATGTCCAAAATAATCTCCATATCCTTTATCTTTAATAATATCTCTGGCAATCTTATCTACCTCATTGCATTTCATTCCTGGTTTTAAAGATTCCATAGCAATTTTTTGCGCATTAAACACTATTTGATAAATTTCTTTTTGCTTTTTATTTTCTTTTCCAATTATAAAAGTACGGGTCATATCAGAATTATATTTTTGATAGTTTGCTCCGGTATCAATGGTAATCAGTTCACCTTCCCGGATTGTTTTCTCGGAAGGTTTTCCATGCGGAAAAGATGACCTTTCCCCGGACACAACTATAGATTCAAAAGCTTCCCCCAGTGCACCCTTTTTCCTCATAGTATAAGCTAACTCAGTGGCAATATCAAGTTCTCTTAATCCAGGTTCAATTATTTCCATTACTTCTTTTAATGTTTCAGTAATTATCTGGCATGCCTTTTTTATTTTTGTTATTTCGGTCTCGTCCTTTACAATCCTTATTTGTTCGATTGCATTATTTCCATCTATTAGCTCTGCTGAAATATTATTTTTATATTTTATATAATCGCTATAGCTTAGATCGTGACCCTCGAATGCAAGCTTTTTAATCTTATGCTTTTTTAATATTTCATTTATTGAAATTATCCTTGCATTTTTCTTTCCCGGTTTATCTGTGATAATTTTAAATTGCGGGCTTTCTTTTTCCGCCTGTTCGGTGTATCTTGAATCAGTAAATAACAAATTTTCTTCTTTTGTTATAAGGGCTAATCCTTCACCATCAAATCCTGATAAATAATATAAATTATTTAAATTTGATACTAAAAAACCGTCAATTATTCCCTTTTTTTTAAATATATTTTCTTTAAATTTAGTTAGTCTATCGCCTATCATTTTTATCCGCCTCCCTAATTTTAACTTTTTATTTACACCAATTCCCCAAATAAATCATATTCCGAAGCATCAATAATTTTAGTTTTAACAAACTCTCCAACCTTAACTTTATCTTTAGCATTATCTGTATTTACAAAAACCTTACCGTCAATTTCCGGTGCATCGGTCATGGTTCTTCCAATTGCCATAAAATTATCATTCTTATCTATCTCATCGATTAAAACATCTTTTACTTTTCCTAAAAAAGAATTATTTTTTTCTTTTGATATCTTTTGCTGTGCCATCATAAGAGTTTCCATACGTTGCTTTTTTACTTTTAAAGGAATTTGGTGTGAAAAATCATATGCCGGTGTTCCTTTTTCTCTTGAATAAGTAAATACACCTAATTTATCAAATTTTACTTCTTTAATATAATCTAACAATTCTTCAAAATCTTTATCTGTTTCTCCCGGAAAGCCTACAATGAAGGTAGTGCGCAGAGCTAAATTCGGTATTTTTCCTCTGGATTTATTTATAATCTTTTCAATGTCTTTCTTGCTAATTTTTCTATTCATCTTTTTTAGTATTTTATTATTAATATGTTGTAGAGGAATATCCAAATAAGGACAAACCTTGGGATATGTGGCCATCACTTCAATTAATTTATCAAAATAATGTGCCGGATGGGTATATAAAATCCTAATCCATTTTAAATTATCCATTTTGAGAAGGGAAAGCTTTTTAAGCAGTTCAGCCAGTTTATATTCACCATAAATGTCATGCCCATATAATGTAGTATCCTGGGCAATTAAAATAATCTCCCTTAGTGATTTATTTTCAGAAAGCCCTATTACTTCTTCAATGATATCGTCCATCTTTCTGCTTCGGTAATTGCCTCTTAGAGTCGGAATCATACAATAAGTGCAATGATTATTACATCCTTCTGCAATTTTTACATAAGCATAGTGTTGTGGAGTTAAGAGGATTCTTGGGGTTTTGTGGTTGTATAGATAATTTGGATTTTCCCCAACCTGGCAGATTTTTTTATTTTGAAGGATTTTTTCTATCACTCCATTAATTTCCAATAGTTCTGATACTCCCATGAAAGCATCTATCTCAGGAAGCTCTTCATTGATTTTTTCCTTTATATATCTTTGGGGGAGACAGCCTGTGACTATTATATGTTTTATCTTGCCTTCATTTTTTAATTTTATGAGATTTAATATTTCTTCAATGGACTCTTCTACAGCATCTTTTATAAAACTGCAGGTATTTATAATGGCTATATCAGAATTTTCTATTTCTCCGCTTATTGAATATCCTTTTTCTAATAATTTCCCACATATTACTTCAGTATCAACTAAATTTTTTGGACATCCTAAAGACTTAATTCC
>CAZMLS010000014.1:14658-25363 GCA_964567215.1 uncultured Atribacterota bacterium
GTCCTTTATGTCATTCCCGCGCAGGCGGGAATCTATCTTTTACTTTAAATATTCACTCCTGGATTCCCACCTTCGTGGGAATGACAAAGGGTGATATTTTAACTTTTGGTTTTTCGCTCTACGCTATTCTTCCTATCTAAAGAATCTATATTTCTGTTTATTCTCTATATCGACAGCTTTTACATGTTCTCTTACCACTTCCGGCGGGCTCAACTTAACCAAACTGGTTAAACACAAAATACCAATAATTATATCTTCAAAATATCCTAAAAAAGGAACTAAAAAATCAGGGATGATATCGTAAGGAGATATTACATATAGAATAGCCCCATAAACCAACATCTTTAAATAAAATGGGACTCTTTTATCTTTCATCAGTCTGGTAGATAATTTTATAAAATTAGGTATATGAAATATAATTCTTGCAAGACTAAATTGTTTTTTTACTTTATCATTTGAATCTTTTTTTTCTGTCATTTAATTAATTCCTCATGCTTCTCTGTTATTAGCGCTGTCCTTTATGACTGTCCTATTAAATTACGTTTATTATCTAATGAGGCTTAACCAGTATAATTGTGAATACCTCATGCGATGCGTGTCAATCTTTTTCTACCCTCTTATGTCATTCCGCATCCTTTATGTCATTCTCGCGCAGGCGGGAATCCATTATACGCTACACGCTACCAACAATTTTATCATAGAAAACTGAATTCAGTCAATTAATTCACTGGTTATTAATTCTTTTCATTGTCGGGTTTTTAGGATAGCTAACACAACCCTTACACTTCCTCACCTCCCGTAGGACAGGCGTCTCGCCTGTCTATTTGAATTTTTTAAAAAGAAAGTACCGAATTTAGAAAGTTAAAAGAAAGAATGAAAAATACAACTTTTTTATTCACTAACTAGCATACTATAATCTATATTGATAATATAAATATCTATTAGAGGTGTTTCTCTGAAAAAAAAGCTCTATTGATTTACCAAAATAACCGTGTCGATTGAGTGCATAAAGAAAGAAAAGAAGTAGAAGTTTAAAAGGGTCAGCCTGATGAGACCTGAACACAATTGTTCAATTGTTATCAGTTAATAAATATTTAACAAAAAAACGGAACAGGGAAAATTTGCTTTTCCCTGTTCCGTTTTTTTTAGTTTAGCATTTAAGTTATCTCAAATGTTGAGACCTAACCCCAATAGTTACTTGAGAAAAAGCTATTTTGTACAGATAATATTGAACCCGAATAGTAACTGATCATGAATTAATTAAAGAAGTAGCATTTTTTATTTCTACATCGACTTCCATATAATCTCTGCCTTCAGTGTGGTTTTTAGGTGCATGCACCATAACCAAACACCGTACCAGCCTCTCCTGCTAAATCATATCTCGCAGTTAAGGTAATATCTGCAGTTGGAGATTTTTTTAAAAACCGCGGCAACCATTTTATCATCATCCTTAATATTGTCGGAAAGATTGTAGGCAAACTACAAAAAAACACCCCACCGGCAGTTTATACCAGTGGGGTATTTTAGGTTTTCGGTCAAACAAATAACCGTCCCCTATTTTTTTCGTTCTCCGTTATGATTTATTTATTCTTGTCAACCGGAATTCCTCTATCACGGGAGAACATGTTTGTGCTACTCATACCTTTTGATGTTACAGGTATTGCGATAATTCCACTACCTGTCGCATTAGCATTTGCATTTTCGAAAAGATAGGTTGCATTCAGACTGGTGGATATAGATATTCCATCGGTAGCTTTCCAAATTGCATCTCGTACATTCCTTACTGAATAAGTACCAGCATCAGCTACTTCAAGTATACCCCAAACCTTTCCAACTTTGTCTCCTATAGATGGGTTATTATTATCAGCAGGGAAAAGAATAACTGTATAACTAACACCTGTGTCGATACTCTTATTTTTAGTAATACACCATCCATTAAGCCCTGTTTCATCATACGAAGCAGAATCTGTTTCTAAATTTACATAAAAGTAAGAATTAGGGTAGTTACCACTCCCTGTTGATACACTCATTGTAGCAAAGACTCCATGGGGATGATTATTTACTAAAGTCTGAAGTCCAGAAGAAGGATTGGTAACCAATACATTTTGAATAGCTTCTTGTACATTAAAGGTATTGGTAAAGACCACTTCGTTATTACCGGCAGACAGGGTTATAATACGAGGGTTAGTGCCGGAAACAGACCAGCCATCTTGGGCTGTTTCGGTAATGGTGTATTCAGTACCTACTGCAAGATCATCAAAGGTTATCTCGCTATCTGTATTAGTGAGTGTAAAGGTACTATCACCGTCTACTGCAGGGCTGATGGTAAAATCAAACGACCAGTCTGAAGAATAATCCAGTACCACTTTTTTAATGGTCAGAGAGCCTAGATCTTGAGTCCACTGGGCATAGAGGGTCACATTGGATGTACCCATAGCAAAGGTATCACCTGCGGCATAATCTACTTCACTATTGCCACTGCCATCTGCAGCTGCGTTCCAGCCGTCAAAGGTGTAGCCGCTTCTAACCACGCTTCCTTGACCGAGTACCGTTACGTTTGCGCCTGCTACGTAGTTGTTAGGATCATCAGGTACTGTTCCTGTAGCATCAATAGCATTAGCATTGTAGGTTACGGTATAAGTGGATATTTCCGTCCACTGGGCATAGAGAATTACATTGGCCGAGCCTATGGCAAAGATATCATCTTTGATATAATCTGTTCCACCATTGTCAGTGCCATCTGCAGCTGTATTCCAGCCGTCAAAGGTGTAGCCGCTTCTAACCACGCTTCCTTGACCGAGTACCGTTACGTTTGCGCCTGCTACGTAGTTGTTAGGATCATCAGGTACTGTTCCTGTAGCATCAATAGCATTAGCATTGTAGGTTACGGTGTATTGTCTACAATCTTCAAAAGTAATAACTAGTGAAGCTTCTGCAATATTACCGCAAGAGTCGGTGTAGGATACATTAATGGTGTATGAAAGCTCTATCGAGGCACCTTCTGCAAGACAAACTGTTGCACCATCATTAGTGGTCTTAGTTAATTCGATACCATCAGGAATAACTCCCCAGTCTAAAAGTGTATCATTTTCAAAATCTGTTATGACTATATCCTCGAGGCCATCGAGGTTAATTGTAATAGAGGAGATAGTAACGCACTCACCACATTCAGTAACATTTATTGGGACTGCTGTTGTTGTTCCTCTATTTTTCAATTCTATTCCGTTAGGCTGTTGTGTATCTTCTTGTGTATCTTCTAAAATCTCAATTACCAAACCGGGATCACCAAATGGGCAACAATCAACAATAACCGTAAATGGTCCCCAGGTAGTTGTAGCACATCCGTCGTCCACATTTACGGTAACTTCATAGGTACCAACCTGTTCAAACGAAAGTGGTTCTGATAAACAGATAAAACCATTACTGTTAGTACCAATAGGCTCATCAAATGACGGATCTGTATCATCTATATTATCTATGGTAAGGCTATAAGTTAATTCCTGGGACAATATATCATCATCGGTAGCATATACACAAAATTCATAAGGTATTCCAACAATTAACTGTTCAGGGCTAACTATAGTCTCACAATCTAGTGTAACATCAGTAATAACCGGTTTGGCATTATCATCACAAGGGTTTTCTTCTTCATCATCATCATCATCATCACCACCACCGGTAAATCCTGGTGTACATCCCAATTCAAGATCAGGAATAACTTTTCGTCCTACTTCCTCTGCTGCCTTACATAAATAATCCGGAACCCATTCATCTTCGAACAGATTGACACATCCTGCGGAAATTTTACTAATTCTCTCTACAAGTTTTTTAAATGCTGGAAAACCATAAAAATTGGGCATACCGGCTACAACCCCATCCAGCACAATTTCCTCCGGACCAAGTACCGTAGTATTTTCTACCAGGAAATCTACTACTAATCCCATAGCAGTGGATACACAATCGGTAATCTTGGTATCAAAAGTCTTCCCTTCCAGTACTTGCAGAGCTACATCCTTGACTAAAGGCCGGTTATCATCATAATCCGGACAATAAGCAGTTACTACATAGTTCGAACCCGGGAGAACATCGGTAAAGGTATATTCACCTTTATCATTGGTAGTAGTGGTGGCCACTTCATCTTCTCCATAAGTCAGAACTACTTTGATGTTTTTCTGAAGACTCCAGTCATTTTCACAATAATAACACCAATCCGAGGGAGGATTGGAAACGGCATCAGCCGAAGTAGTGCAACATGGGGCTGCGATAGTACCTGTGATGGTTCCGGTTCCTGTTACACCCGGGGACTCATCAGAAGGGGTGGTCATACAGCCTGCAAGTAAGATTAACAATGCGGAAATTATAGTATTAATGGTAAGATAAATTTATAATTCGTTTTCATTTAAATCGCCTCCTGCGTTTTTTAAAACTTCTGCAGTCTGGCAATCATAGCACCAAAGGCGCCTTAAACCCATGACTTTGCGTCCTATCCTTTCGGATAGTTTGCCCTTTCATTTACTTTAAGATACATTATATTATAGTTTCTCAATTTAAACGAAAAAGCCGGTAGCCGGACAGTCATAGCACTTTTATATACCTTAGACCCTCGACTTTGCGCCCTATCCTTTCGGATAGTTTACCTTTTTCAACTCTTTTTATTTCTTATTAACGTTGTTCACCTCCCGTTACCAAGCTTAGAATATTATAGTATAACTATTTTTCATATGCAAATATGGTTGTAATCATTATTTCTAGCTACATTTATAATTAGATAATTACACATTATATATAATTTGTCAAGTAAATTTAATATAAATTTAATATATTTACGCTATATTTTTAAATTTAATTACTTTTTGGTAATTTGTACTCACTCATAACATTCAGGAATAAATATTTTTGTTTTATTATTTTCTAAAAACGGATCTTTATTGTAAGATTATTAATAAAAATATTTCAATTCATATATTTTTTCTACAGTTTATTTAGTTTTTCCTCAATTTCTTTTAGATACCTTTTAGTTCCAATTCCCTTCAATATCTTTTTTGATTTAATTAGTTTCTTTTTGGCTAAAATTTTATTATTTCTTAAAATACACAAGTCTCCCCATTCATAATAGCTTTCCCCTTCATTTAATCTATCTCTTTGCTTTGAATAGATATCGATGGCTTTTTTAAAGAACCTATCACTATCTTCCCATTTTTTTTGTTTTTTAGATAGGATTGCTTTTATTTTAAATACATCGGCTAATCCTAATTTATCGTCTAATTTTTTAAATATCTCTTCAGCCGGCTCGATATAATATTTTGCTTTTTTAAAATCATCTTTTTTAAGATATTCCTCACTCAAATGAATTGAATTTATACCCTTGTTATAAATATCTCCTGTCTTTTCGGATATTTTAATACTCTCATTAAAATAGAATATAGCTTTTCCTGATTGATTTGTTGAAGAGTAAGCAAATCCAAGATTTCCCATAGTATTGGATGTTTGAATTATATTATTATGATTTTTGTAAATAGATAAACTTTTTTTATAATAATCTATTGATTTTTTCCAATTACCAACCATATCATAATATATTCCAATATTATTTAAAACCATTGCATACAGAAGGTCATCATTTATTTTTTTGCATATCTTTAGGCTATCTTTAAGATATTTATATCCTTCTTCTGTATCTCCTTTAAAAAGATTTGCTAAACCAATATTCTTTATTAATCTAGCTTTTCTTTTTAGATCGCTTTTTTTAGATATTATAATACTATCTTTAAAATTATTTATTGATTTATCCCATTACCCCATATCACCATAAAAGTTCCCAATATTCATCAATACTAAAGATTCAATATCTTTATTCTCTACCTTTTTAGAATATTTTAAAGCTTTTTTAAAATTATTTTCTGCATCTTTTCTCTCTCCGATGATTGATTGGGAAAAAGCTAATTTATTATAAATATTTGCAAATATCGACAACTTTTTCTTATCAACTTTTATAGTGTCTGAATATTTAATGCAATCTTTAAAATAATTTATCGCACTTGTAAAAGCGTATATTGATTGCGCCTTATCCCCTGCTTTACCTAAATAAAAAACTGCCTTCTCTTTGTCATTGCTATTTCTAAAATGATAGGCTAATTCCTCGATTTTTCCACTAATATTTGATGAATATATTTCCTCTATAGCTGACCCGATTTGATTATGTAGATTTTTTCTATCTTTAAAGAGCAGGCTATTATATGCAACCTCTTGAATTAAAGAATGAGAAAATGTAAAATTATCTTCTGATTCAATATTCCTTTTCACTTCAATGATAAATTCTTTCTCTTTTAAATATTTTAAGCATTCCTGAACTCTATCCATGCCTAGATTAGTTACTTTTTCCAGGATACCTACATTAAAAAATTGGCCAAAGGCCGAAGCCTGGTATAATATTTCTTTCAATCCCATCGGAAGCAAATCAATTCTTGCACGAGCGATACTTTGCACAGTATCCGGTATTTGAAATCCAGCAAATATTCCTCGATAATTACCTAATTCGCCCTTATCCTTTTCTACCGATAACTTTTTTTCTTTAATTTCCCTTATTACTTCTTCTATAAACAAAGGATTTCCCTTAGTAGCAAAAATTATTTTATCCTTTATCATTTTATAGATATTACTTTGTTTTATCAATGATTTTATTAGTTCTTCAGATTGGCTATTATTTAGAGGCAATAATTTTATTCTCTTTGCTCCGCTAACAATTATTTTCTTTTTTAGAGATTCTCTAACAGTATAAATTAGAAGAATGGGATATTCCCCGATATCCTTAGAAAATTCACTAAAAAACTCTGCAGATGCTTCGTCGATCCATTGCATATCTTCCACAATTAATATTAACGTCTTTTTAAAAGAAAAACTTAGTAATAATTTCTTTATCATTCTTATAAATAAATCATGCTCTTCTTTTGATTGAGCCACTATTTCTTCTGTAGATTTTATTTCAGATGTAAATAATTTCAGAAAATAAGAAGAAGCAAACAATAATGATGAATCAATTTTTCTTATTTTATCTTCAATTTTTCTTTCAATTTCTTTAAAATCATCATTATCTTTTATTGCAAATATTTTTGAAAAAATCTCCCGCAATGGATGGTAAGGTTTTAATTTATCCCATGAAGTACAGTTTGCAAATAAAACATTACATTTTTCAGTAAAACCGCTTTTAAATAGTTCCAATATTAATCTTGATTTTCCTACCCCCAATTCTCCGTTTATCTCAATTATCTCACCTTTTGACTGATAAGTATTTTTTAAAGACTCTTCTAATATTTTTAATTCTCTTTTTCGTCCTACAAACGGAGAATATTTTATTTTCTTTTCTTTAAGAAAATCAACACTCTTCTTTTCACCTTTTAAATAATAAACCGTGATTAAATTTTTCTTTCCTTTTACCTTAATTTTTCGGGCAAAAGAAAATATAAAAATATCCTTAACCCTTTGAAAGACATTATTACTGATTAATATTTTTCCTGGTTTTGAAGCAGTTTGTAATCTGGAAGCTAAATTGACGGTATCACCGATTACTGTAAATTCTTTCCTTAATGGTGAACCTATTTCACCGGCAATGCACAATCCGGTATTGATGCCAATCCTCATTTTCAATATTCTTTTTCTTTTACCAACTTTAATTGTACCATTTCTCTTTAAGGATTCTTGTATTTCAGCACTAGCCCTGACCGCTCTTTCCGGATCATCTTCATGGGAGGAACTAGCTCCAAATAAAATCATGATACCATCGCCCATAAATTTATTTATAGTTCCTCCGTATTTATATACAATATCAACAATTGGTTTGAATATTTTTTTAATGATGTTATCCGCTTCTTCAGGGTCCATTTTATCGGCAAGTTTTGTAAAGTCGGTAATATCCACAAAAACGACCGTTACTTCTCTTCTCTCGCTTGGCAAGCTATCTTTCCCTTCTAATATTCTCGAGGTTACTGCTTCGGGAACATAAGGCTTATATAATTCCACTATTTTATTTTCTTGATTTTGTTTTTTCATTTTATTTTCCAACCCGTAGGATAGACATCCTTAATTTACATGAAGGCGATATTTTTTGTCCATCTTAAAATATTTATTTTATTATTTTTCTATGCACAGCCATTTCCACAATGGAATTATTTTTATTTTTACATTTCCTATTTCCTTTTCAATATCTTCATCTTCGGTGACAATGGTCAAATATTTTATTTTAAATTCCTCTTTAGCCAATAATAAGCTCTCAAGCTCTCTATTCAAAGTTTTTTTATCATTCAAATTATACGAAACCTGGATAGCTTCTTCTATATCTAACCCTCTCTTTATTAAAAAGTCAACTTCTTTGCCTTTTTTCGATTTCCAATAGTAAATTTCTTTATTCCTTCTTTTTAATTCTAAAAATACCAGATTTTCATAAATATGTCTAATGTTTTTTGAAAATTTGAAAGATATGGAATTTCCCAAGGCGGTATCAATAATATAGATTTTAGAAGGATTATAAATTTGCCGATTAATAGAATAATCAAACAAGTTTATTTGAAAAAATAAAAATACCTCTTCCAGGATTTCCAAATAATTTTTTACAGTATTAATACTTTTTACTCCTATCAAAGAAAGCAATTTGTTATAACTATGGATTGAACCAAGATTGGAAGCCAGAAACAAACATAATTCCCGTATTTCTTTTATCTTCTTTACAGAATATCTGGGGAGAATATCCCGGTAAATAATATCCTTAAAATATTGTTCCAAAAGAGTAGAATCGTTTATTTTTACTATCTCCGGATAACCGCCTAATTTTAGATACTCTTGAAAGAAACCTTTTATTATTGCTCTTTTCTCTGTTTGATAAAAATCGTTTTCTTCTAGCCTATAACTCTTATAGACTAAAAATTCTCTAAATGAAAAAGGAAAATTAGTTATTACTCTATTCCTTCCGGTTAAGGCTGTAGATATTTCAGACCTTAACAAACTTGCATTGGAACCGGTGATAAATATCTTGATATTCTCATTTTCATATAACCTATTTACCCATCTTTCCCAACCGGGTACATTTTGAATTTCATCTAAAAAGAAATATTTTCTTCCTATTGGTTTGTTTATCTGCAGATAAAGCTCATAAATTTTCGCAAAGTCACCGGAATTAAATTCGATAAATCTTTCATCTTCAAAATTCAGGTAAAGTATATTAGAAGCAGGAACCTTATATTTCTTTATAAGATCATCACAAATGAGCTTCATTAAAGAAGATTTACCGCCCCTTCTTGTGCCTGTGATCATTACAACTTCTTTATATTTAAGAAATGATTCTATTCTATCCTGGATTTCTCTTCTGATTAAATCACTTCTTTCTATAAGAAATCTTTCTTTATATTCAATTAATAATTCTTTTAATTTGTTTTTATCCATTTTATCCACCTAAATAATATATTGCATTTGTATTATAATATATAGCACAGTATATTGCAAATCAGATGAAATATCATAAAAGAAAGTACCGAGTCAAGAAAAGATAAAGAAGGTTACAAGATACAAGATGTAAGATGTGAGTTAAGAAAGAAAATACAAGGGCAAGATGCGGGATGCAAAAACAGTATTGGGTATCGAATACAGTATCCCTCTGTCATTCCCGCGAAGGCGGGAATCCAGTAGTGAAAGTTAGGAAAGCCAGAATTCAGAAGTCAGAATAAGAAACAGTATCGAGTAAAGAGGGAAAAAGAAAAGATATTATAATTTATTACTTATACTCCCCTCGGAGGGAGAGGGTTAGGGTGAGGGGGAAAAAATTAAGGTTGCTAATATTATAACAAAAGCAGTAAAATAAATAAAGAATAAAAGCTAACGTATAGCATACAGCGTTTAGCGTATAGGATAACAAGAAAGCACAGGAATATAAAAAGGGGATAGGTTGCTTTTTGTAAAAAATAAATGCAAAAAGTATCCTTTCCCCTTTCATTACCTTATTTATTCAATTATATTTTTAACAGAACTTATAAATATTTTAGCTTCATCAAACCAGGAACTTACCTCTTTTTTATCAAAATACACTAAATCAGCATAATCCCCTTTTTGCCGTGTATCAAAAAGTTTATCATAAAATATTCCCATTTCTCTATTTATTAATCCATTTTTTACAAATTATTGATGAAAAAGTGCTCTTACCCCACTATGTTTAGAAGAAGAAAGTCCTTTGGAAAGTAAAAGCGCAGTAACTGTATAAAAGCATGCATAATAAAGGCGATTAACAAAAGTATTTATATGATTTCTTTCTAATAAGATTAAAGCTTCCTCAAGAGATTCATCAGCTCGATTTAATCGATAAATGACTAACGTTCTAATTTCTTTTTTCATATTACTAAGCCTTCTCTTTCTACATTTTGGCGAAAAGGCATTACCCTATATAAGACACTATCCCAATCACTTAAGTGATACACATTTAGAGTAAGAACGCAACCAGTCTCAATTTCTATGGGGAATAATTGTTGACGAAAAATATCCTCCTCTTTAAGAGTTACCGGGTGATCTACTAAAACAAGTAAATCATAGTCAGATTCGGGAACAGCATTTCCCCGAGCTCTTGAACCATAGAGAATAACTTTTACCTTAGGAGATATCTTCTGAATAGATTCGCGGCAACGCAATAATAAATTCTTTTCCTTTCCTGAAATATTTAGACATTTAG
>CAZMLS010000015.1:0-24833 GCA_964567215.1 uncultured Atribacterota bacterium
AAAACATATCTTAATGGTTAATTGGTTAATTGAAGCATTTTGTATTTTTCTTGGTATTTTCTTTACTAACGACTATTCACTATTCACTAATAACTAAGTGAATTGGTCAATTGCTTCTCATTTTTCTAGAAATTTTTAAGAAATCTTTCTGTTTTAAAAATATTATTAGAATAATAAGCCAGATATATATCGGTTACATATTCTAATTCCTGTATTCTTATTTTAGGAATAGAAGCTTTTGATATAGAAGACAATGAAGTAGTTAAAATTTTTCTTAATAATCTTACAAAATAACCTGTTATTCTGATATAATCATTTTTATCCTGCCTTGCACATTTATTGCAAGTAATTCCTCCATCAGCAATTCGAAAAAAGGCTTCCTTCTCATCTTCAATTTTCTTATCGCACTTGAAACATCGATATAGCGAGGGTTGATAACCTATAGCCTTCAAAACTTTCCACTTAAAAGATAAAGCTAACAGCCTTGGATCTTTTGCATCTTTTAAATAGTTTAGTAATTCCTTAAATAAAAAATATAATTCTTTGTTTATTTCTCTATCTTCTGTTAATTTATTGATTACTTCGGTACAGTTTATTGCAAAAGCATATTTTTCTAATTCTTTGCTGGTTTGAAAAAACGAATCTACTATTTCTGTTTGACTGATAATGTCCAGATTTCTACCTTTAGAGATTAAAAAAATCGCACAAGTAAAAATCTCCATGCTACTGCCGAACTTACTCTTTGTTTTACGCACTCCTTTGGCAATTGCTCTAATTTTTCCATAATTTTTAGAAAATATCGTTACAATTTTATCCGCTTCCTGGAATTCAGTACTTTTTAATATAATTCCCTCAGTTTTATATAACATAAATGATGTATTCCTCGTTATATAAGATTCTCTTTCCCGAAAGCATCAGGTAATAAATCATTAATGTTTTTAATTTCTACTTTCCCTCTCAGGTTTGAATTAATGATAATTATTTCTTTTCCAAATTCTGATATAACTTGCCTGCATGCACCACACGGAAAACAAGGTTTTTTTGAATCACATACGATTGCTATTGCTTCAAATTGATTAGATCCTTCAGAAATGGCTTTAAATATTGCGACTCTTTCTGCGCAAATTGCTAAACCAAAAGATGCGTTTTCAATATTACAACCACTGTATATTTTTTTACCTTTGGTTAATAATGCCGCTCCTACCTTAAATTTAGAATAAGGAACATATGCCCTTAATCTTGCTTCCTCTGCTACTTTAATTAATTTTTCATATATTTTTTTCAAAATATTCACCTTCTTTTTTTGTGAATCTTTAATGATTTATTGAAAAATTTATTTAATCCAGACTTCTGTTTCCTTTGGAACAATTTCGATCCATACTTGTCCTTTATTTAATCTTAAAAGTTCACCCGTATTGTCATAGAATAATGTATTATGATCTTTGGATTCTTTAATCCATTTAGCTAGTATATACTTTCCACCATAAAATACCTTGGCAATACCTTCGCCAATTACTTCGATGTGCAAATGACCTTCTTTATCTCCTGATATTTTTTTTACAGGAACATACTGGATAATAATATTTGAAACATTTAAAGGTTTTTGAGTATGAGAATCTTTATAAAGTACATTATTTATTAATCTATAATAGACATTATTATTTTCATCATATTTGTAAGAGACTGAATATTTTTGATTATATTTAATGGCTATTTTATGAATTTCTCCTCCTGCCAGTCTTGTTTCCCTATAGTTTAAAAAATTATTTTCTAAATTAACTTTACCTGGAATACCTAATTTATTACTTTTTTCTCGTATTTTTTTTGTATCTGCAAAAAGATTTATCCATCCTCCAATTTTATTATCCCTCCAATAAGGATAAGCATAACGCATTTGATCTAGATTCGTGATTCTTTTATCTTTCAAAATTTGACCGCCACAATGAGCAAAAATCGGAGACCATTCAGCAGCTATTCTGGAAAAGTAATATCTGCTACTCCTGATTGGTCCTATGGTAGTTGAATAACCATTTAAAAATACAGCCATTAATCTGGTAAAAGGAAATTCGACATTCATTTCATAGACTATATCTGCATTAGATAGACCGGTTTGATGAATGATTTCTTCTGCTGAATTACCAACCATAATTGCCAAGGGTTTTATCACTAAATCAGCCTGTACGTTGATACTATAATTCATTATAGTAAAAAGCACGCATAATATAAATACTAATTTTACGAAATATATTTTATTAATTATTTTCATTAAATGATTCCTCTCCTGTATATTATTTGTCTAAATCACCATATTTCGATATATTTTTTTAATCTCTTCCCTTGCAAATTACTTTAATGAAAATGATTCGAGTAAATTTTATTTATTTTTATCAAATTCATCTTCTATTTCTCCGAATATCTCTTCCAGGAGATCTTCTATAGTTACTACCCCTTTATTATTTTTATCCTTATCTATAACTACTGCGATATGCATTCTCTTTTTTTGAAATTCCTTTAAAAGATTTGTTAATCTTTTTGTTTCTAAAACATAGTAAGGTTTATGAATTATACTTAATGAATTTATTTTTTCAGATAGTTTTCTATACGAATTATCCAATAAAAAATCTTTTGCATAAATGAATCCGATGATGTTATCAAGATTTTCCCTATATACGGGTATTCGCGATAGACCTTTTTTGTTCATTAATTCTATTGCTTCTTCCATAGTAGCTTCCTCTTTGATGGCAATAACCTGTTTTTCGGGAATCATTACATCTTTTACATATATATCGTCCAAATTTAAAATTTTATCAATCATACTTTTCTCTTTTTTTTCAAGAACTCCTTCTTTTTCCCCAACTTCAAAAAACATCTTTAAATCTTTCTTATTATAAATAAGCTTTAAAGGAATATACTTTTTCCCGGTAATAATCCTTATAATGAAATTGGATACCCAACTTAATACAATCTCTATCGGAAAAAGAATAGTAGAAGCTATTTTTAAAGCATTAGCCGTTTTAACCGAAATTTGGTCAGCATAGTTTTGAGCAATTGTCTTGGGAATGATCTCGCAAAAAATTAAAATTATCAAAGTTGTGACTAAAACAGAAATCGATATACCTTTATCCCCCCAATAATATATTGCCAGAGAAGAGGAAATAGCAGAAGATAGTATGATTGCAATGTTTGTTCCGGTCAAGACCACTCTTAAAAACTGATCAGGCTTTTTTATGATATCTGATATTATTTTTGCTTTTTTATTTCCCTTTTTTCCTAATTTTTTTAGATATAACCGATTAGATGCAATAACTGCAGTTTCAACTCCGGAAAAAAAAGCTGCCATTAACAAACATACAAACAAAATGACAAAATTAATAATAATCCATTCTGCTGTCAAATTCATAATACCACCTTAAATAAATGATTCATTAAATTAATCTTTCTGGATTTCCGGGGCAAGTTTAATAATTTTTACCCTCTTGATCCTATTTTTTATAACCCGTTTAATTATAATTTTAATATTTTTATAGATGATTTCTTCCTCTTCTCTTGGCACTTTCTCTATTAATTTATAAATAAAACCGCCTAATGTTTCGAAATCATCTTCTGGAATCTTTACATGTAATATTTCATTAATTTTATCAATATTAATCATGCCGTCCGCAATGAATGTATTTTCATCAATTTTCTTAAATAATTCTATCTCTTTGTCATACTCATCAATAATCTCACCGACAATTTCCTCCAACACATCTTCCATGGTAACCAAACCGTCTGTTCCGCTATATTCATCAATAACTATTGCTATTTGAATCCTGTCTTTTTGAAAAATATCCAATAATTCGTCTATTTTTTTATTTTCCGGTACAAAATATGCCTTTCTTAATATTTTTTTTACATCAAAAATCTCTTTTAACTGAAATAATTCCCTGTAAATCTTCAATATATCTTTTACATATAATATACCAATAATGTTATCTATGGTTCCTTCATATACGGGAATTCTTGAATGACCTGATTTCTTTATCATGTTTACAATAGAGGTCAGAGAGATGTCGTGAGGGGCAAAGTCTATGTCCACTCGAGGGATCATGACTTCTTTTACAGTTGTATCTCCAAATTCAAAAATATTTTTAATCATTTTTTTTTCTTGTTCTTCTATAACTCCTTCATCTTTTCCTACATTAATCAATGTAATCAGATCTTCTTCGGTTATCTCCTTTTTTCCTCTATTTTTATTCATTCTAAAAAGATTATACAAACCATTGATAAGTAGTTTTAACAATTTGACCAGAGGAAATAAAATCATTGAAAGCAGTTCAATGGTTCTGGCTACTCTCTTGGATATTTTCTCTGCTTGAGTAATGGCCAATGATTTTGGAACGACCTCTCCAAATACCAGAATCATAAAAACCATGAAACCGCTCGCAATGCCTACTCCGATATTTCCAAACAATTTGATAGCAAGGTAAGTCGCCAATGAAGAAGCAGTTATATTTACGAACATGTTTCCAATTAGAATGGTAATCAGGGTTTTTTGAGGATCATCAAGCAGTTTTACAATTGACTCTACCTGAAGAGTTTGTTCTTTTCTTTGCAATTTTTTTAAATGTAACTTATTTAAGGAAAATAAGGCGGTTTCTGCTCCAGAAAAAAAAGCAGATAGAGCTAACAAAATCATTAAACCGATAGTTTCAAGAAGCAGTATATTAAAATTACTAAGGCCATTCAAAAATAATCACCGTAACTTTATAATTTTCTATTATTTTTCTCTATTTAACAAACGAGTTACATTAAATTTACTATTTGGGGATTAGGAATCAAAAGAAAATGGTTTTATTCGTATGATTCCTAATCCTACAAGGTTTATTTTTATTTCTATGTAAAATAAAAATAACTAAATTCTAATCAAATCTATTATATTTATATATAAAAACAGCTTAAGCTGTTTTTACTTTCATATTCGATACAACTCTTTTTCTCTGTAAAAATAATACCAAGGCCAAAATAACAATTCCGACAGTATCCGTCAATAAACCAGGCGTTAACAATGAAAGCGCGCTGATAACCAGTAATACCCTTTCGTGTATCTGAGTATTATCCAGTAAATAACCGCCTGCAGCTGCTCCTAATGCTAAAACACCTGCTAAAGCAGTAAATATTAGTACCAGGGTGTGTCCCACTGTGCTATTGATAAACAGCAATCCCGGGTCAAGGGCAAATAGATAAGGAATCATAAATCCGGCAACGGCCAGTCTTACTGCAATAAAACCGGTTTTCATGGAATTTCCACCGGATATTCCCGCTGCGGCGTAAGCTGCTACTGCAACCGGAGGTGTTAAGTCAGCAATAACTCCGAAATATAAGATAAACAAATGAGCAGCTAACGGATTTACTCCCAAATCGACTAAAGCAGGTGCAGCCATAATAGATAGAATTATATATTTTGCAGTCGTAGGGAGTCCCATCCCTAATAAAATAGAGGCTATCATAGTAAAGAAGAGGGTTAACATTAGATTTCCATGACCTAACATCACAAGCCCATTAGCAATTTTTAATCCCAAACCGGTAAGAGTTACGCAACCCACAACCATCCCCGCACAGGCACAAGCCGCTGCCACACCTAAGGCGCTCTTGGCTCCATCCTCAAAAGCTTCTGCTAATTTTTTAAAATTCAAACGGGTTTCAGCCTTTATCATACTGATAGCCAGACACATTACAATTGCCCAGAAAGCAGAAAATAAAGGTGTGTATCCTCTTACCAACAGATATACTAAACCAATTATAGGGATAATCAAATGACCTCTTTCTTTTAGTACTCTACCTATTTTAGGAAGCCTCTCTTTGGGTAATCCTTTTAACCCGTATTTACAAGCTTCCAGATGAACCATTGTTATAACGGCAATATAATATATTACAGCAGGAATAGCTGCTGCTGCTGCAATTTTAATGTAGGGAATCCCTAAAAATTCCGCCATGACAAAGGCAGCTGCTCCCATTACCGGAGGTAAGATCTGTCCACCGGTAGAAGCGGCAGCCTCTACCGCACCTGCAAAATCTTTTCGATAACCTATACTCTTCATTAAAGGAATAGTAAAACTACCGGTAGTTACCGTATTTGCCACAGAACTCCCATTAATGGAACCCATGAAACCACTGGCGATAACTGCTACTTTTGCCGGACCTCCTGTGGTATGTCCTGCAAGTGCCATGGCTACATCGATAAAAAATTTACCCATTCCCGTTTTGTTTAGCACCGCGCCAAAAAGAATAAAGAGAAAGACGAAAGAAGCAGATACTCCTAAGGGTATTCCGAATATCCCTTCTGTTCCTGAATATAAATGTTCTATTATTCTTTCCAACGAGTACCCCCGGTGCGCGAAGAATCCCGGCATTATTTGCCCGAAATAAGAATATAATAAAAATACAGTTACAACTATAGGAAGAGCAGAACCGATAATTCTTCTGGTTGCTTCCAAGACTAATATGATAGTTAAGCCCCCTACAATTAAATCAAGCGTAGTAGGCAAACCGGAGCGTATCACCATAGCATCGTAAAATGCAACTAAATAATAACACACTCCTGCTCCTAATATAGCCAGAATTATGTCCATAAAAGGCATTTTATCTTTATTTTTATCAAAACTTTTTTTACTACCGGGGTAAATAAGAAATGCTAAACTCAAAGTAAAAGCCAGATGAAATGCCCTCTGTTTTAGAGCTAAAAGCAGACCAAATCCTCCGGTGTAAAATTGGAAAGCTGAAAAAGATATAGCAATAATAGAAATGATTATAGCCGCGATACCGAGAGGTCTTCTAATTCTTGATTCTGAATCATATTGTTCCATAAGTTTCTGAACATCAATTTCTTTATTTTCAGTTTTCACATCTTCAACCATTTATAAGCTTCCTCCTATAAGATAATTAAATAAATTATTCCTATCTATTTCAATAGTTAATAATCTATCTCCTACTAATGAAGATAAATTAATTTCTTCGCCTTTGAAATAGAAAATATTTTCTCTTACCGCCCCAATCCTATAATAAATTGGGGTAGGCATAATCCTGTGCATATTTTTTATTTTAAATCTACCCTCTTCTTCCACAAATATTTCATTTTCAAAAGTTGTATAAGGTAGCCCTGCTCCGTGATCGAGAAAATCAGTTTCAATTAATACAATTTGATAATCTTTATTAATAATAAATATTTCCCACACAGGAGTTAGAGCAACAGAGTGAGTATATTTTAAAGTAAATTCATCCCCGGGAAATATTCTTTGTTTAAATATTAATTTACTCTCATCAAAGGTTTTAAGCTCTAAAGTATAGACTAATACTGAAAATAAAACCATTATAAGTGCAAGGATTATTAAAATAAATCCTGAGATAATTAAAATATTTTTTTTCTTTTTCATAAATGAACGACGGGTGCTACATAAAAATATTTTTCAAATAGCACCCGATTTTCTTTCTTAAATATTATTTAACTAAGCCAACTTCTTTGTAGTATAATTCTGCACCTGGATGCAAAGGTATTCCTATACCGGCAATGGCGGTTTCCAAGGTGATATTTTTACCCTGAGAATGGACTTTTTCTAATACATCTCGGTGCTCCCATAAAGCTTTGGTCATTTTGTAGACTAAGGTAGGTGATAATTTAGCGTCACAGATCCATAAAGCGGGTGTAGCAAGGGCTGGAACATCTTCATCTACGCCTCTATACAGTCCGCCAGGGATGACGGTAGCACCGTAATAAGGAATTGCTTCCGTTAATTCTTTTATCTTCTCTGCACTTATAGGAATCAATACAATATTTCTTTTGGTAGCTATGTTAATGATACTGGAAGTAGGGAATCCAGCAGTGGTAAAACCGGCATCTATTTGCCCATCGATCAAACGTTGAGCAACTTCATTAAAGCTTAAAAAATCTGCCTTAATATCATCAAAGGTAATACCATGGGCATTTAAGATTATTTCAGCATCAGCAGCAGTTCCGCTGTTAGGTGCACCCACGCCAACTTTCTTCCCTTTGAGGTCCTCTATGGTTTTAATTCCGGAAGCCTTGGTAGCAACTATATGAATGGTTTCCGGGTATAAGGAAGCAATACCTCTTAAATTAGTAATAGGTTGTGTACCCACTAATATCCCCGTTGCACTATAACACCAATAAGTGGTATTAGCTTGAGAAAAAGCAGTTTCAATTTGTCCTCTGCTGATTAAATTACAATTTGCAACAGAAGCATTTCCTGATTGAGCTGTTACAATCACGCCTTCAACATTATTTGAAATCATTTGAGCTAAAGCTCCACCCAAAGGATAATAAGTTCCACCAGTTCCGCCGGTTGCTATTGCTACAAATTGTCTTTCAGCTGCAAATCCCATGCTGATAATTCCCATTACCATTATAATTATTAATACTAAAATTAGATTTTTTTTGTTTCTTAACATTAAATTTTCACCTTTCTTAAATTTTTTTAAAATTATTGATACGTGTAAACACTAAGATGCAATATTGCTCCTTCTATTTTACCCCCCCCTTTTTTTTATTTTCTTTAATTTATTTTTTTTCAAGCATCGATGCTATGGTATTTTTAAATTTTCCAATCTTAAGACAAAAAAAACAAGATTAGAAAAAATATATTTATATAAATAGTATATATCTTATATTAGTTTTAATCAAACGTTTTCAATATTTCCTTTTCCTTTTTATGCATTACTTTATAATCTTTATCTTCTATATGATTATATCCTAAAAGGTGCAATAATCCATGAATCAATAGAGCTGTTATTTCTCTTTCAACACTATGTTTCAATCCATCCGCTTGCTTCTGAGCGGTTTCCACAGAAATAATGATATCTCCTAAAATCTTGTTCTCCCCAACTGCTGGGAATGAATAATCCTCTTCTCTAAAACAAAAAGATAATACATCGGTTGTTCTGTTAATTCCCCGGTATTTGTTGTTTAATCCCTTGATGAGTTCATCGTCCGCAAATAAAATACTTACTTCTGTTTTTTCATCAACTTCTAAAAAGTTAAGTATTTTTTTTATTATCTCTCGCTTTTTTCTCAGGTTCAACTTTATTATTTTTTGTTGATTTTTTATTAGAATTTCCATTCTTCTTTTCTTCTCTCATTTTTTTAATTAGTTCATCATCGGGATATTCTACTCTGCTGTGAAACATACTGGTCAATATCCTTGAAAAACTGACAGCAATTTTATCCAAATCTTTCATTGTTAAATCACATTCTTCCAGTTGGCCATTTTGTAAATTCTTCTGAATTATCTCTTTTACCATGCTTTTTATCCTTGTTGGTGTCGGATTAGTTAAGGACCTGGTTGCAGCTTCTATTGAATCAGCCAATAAAATAATTCCTGCCTCTTTGGTTTGAGGTTTTGGTCCTGAATATCGATAATTTTCTTCTGCAATATCATCATTACTTGAATCATTTTCCTTTAACGCTCTATGAAAAAAATAAGATATTAATCCGGTCCCGTGATGTTGAGCGATTATATCTACAATATCCAGTGGAATTTTATTTTTTTTAGCCAATTCCACACCCTCTTTAACATGTGAAGCAATAACCAATGCGCTAAGACTTGGCTCCATATCATCGTGAATATTTTTATAAGCCTCCTGATTTTCAATGAAAAAATAGGGTCTTTTTAATTTTCCAATATCGTGATAAAGCGCACCCACTCTGGCTAATAATCCGTTTCCTCCAATCTCTTCAGCTGCAGTTTCGGCAAGATTTCCTACAACGATACTATGATGATAGGTTCCCGGTGCCTCTACAATCAATTTTTTTAATAAAGGTTGATTAGGATTGGATAATTCCATTAATTTAAAAGAAGTAGTTATATCGAAAAAACTTTCCAAGAAGGGTAAGATACCGATAGTTAAAATCACTGCTAAAAATCCATTCAGTAAACCCCACAGATTATCCTGCAAGATTAAATAATAATCGATATTTTCTATTAATCCTAAGGCAGAAATACAAATAATATTTACCCCTGCAATCATTAATCCCGCTCTGGTTAAACTGGAGCGCTGAGTTGCTTTTCGAACACTATAAATAGCAACCACACCTCCAACCGCCAAAACCATTACATGATTTAATTCTATACCGGGAATCAAACTGGCTAAATAGCTTAAAATAATAGTGGTCAATATAGCAACTCTTGAATCTAATACAATGGCGGTCAACATGGAAATCGAAGCCATAGGAATCAGGTAACCGGATATTTGAACGCCTAATTTAGCCATTAAAATAGCAAAAAAACAAATAATGGAAAGCAAAACCAACTTATTAATATCGTCAAAAATATTATGGCTATAAAAACTGAGATAAAAGACTAATAATAAAAGGCATATTGCAGCAACCAACAAGATGCCAATAATGTTAAAATAATTGAATCGCGGATTTTGTAAACCCATTGCATTTAAAATGGCAATATCTTTGGCGGTGGCAATTTCCCCTTTTCTTATAATAATTTGACCTTTTTGTATAATTTCTTCCACATTCTCAACTGATGAAATTGCTTCCATACGCCTCTTTTCAGTTTCATCCTTATTTAAATATAAACTGGGAAGAATGAGTGTTTTGGCAACTTCGCTGGCTATTAAAGCATCATGGTGATCAAGTGATATTTCACTAATTTCCCTAACTAATTGTTTTTTTGAATTTTCTAAATCATCTTCTCTGATTCCCTGTTCCATGATTTTTCTAATAGAACCATTAATATCCCTATTTATTTTTTCCAGGGATAAATCATTAAGCAGGAAAAAATCGATAATAACCTTTTCATCAATAAATAAACCCGACTCTGAATTTATTTCTTGTGCTTTTTCTTTGAAGTAATCATACTCCGTTTCTTTGGTGATATTTTCTTCCTCATTAAATTGATTATCTTGTATAGGTGCGACCATATCATTTTTATATTCTTTAATTTTTATAAAAAGATTATTCACTTGATTTTCAACTTTTTCAATATTCGCCAGATTCAAATCGTAGACTTCTTTAATTGTTTTTGAAGCTAAATCCTTAATATTTTGCGTTGCATCCAAATCTACAAATTTAATACTTTGCTGTGCCAAAATATCTTTTGAACTAATTTGACCTTCTTTTAATACGATTTTATCGCTAAAAAAATTAATGGATAAAATAAATGTAATGGCAATTAACAAGCTAAAATAAATGATTAATTTTTGAAACAAATTATTTCTCTTTATTTTACTTTTCGGTAGTTTTTTATCAGATATTAATTTTTTATTATGTTTTTTCCAATTACTAAATATTTTCATTATGCTCACTCCACATTATGGTTTTTTAAATCTTCTCTCTCATAAGCTCGAATAATCTCTTGAACCAATCGATGTCTAACCACATCACTATGATTAAGATAAGCAAATTCAATACCGTTTATATCTTTAAGAATTTTTGCAATTTTTATCAAACCCGAATTTTCTTTTCTAGGTAAATCAATCTGGGTAATGTCACCGTTGATTATAATCCTGGAACCAAAACCAAATCGGGTTAAAAACATTCTCATTTGACCTAAAGTCGTATTTTGTGCATCATCCAGAATGATAAATGAATCATTTAAGGTTCTTCCCCGCATGTAGGCTAACGGGGCAATTTCTATAATTCCTCTGTCCATATATTTTTGAAATTTTTCTGAAGGCATCATTTCATATATCGCATCATATAATGGACGAAAATATGGGTCTATCTTCTCCAATAAATCTCCCGGTAAAAATCCCAGGCTTTCTCCTGCTTCAACCGCCGGTCTTACTAAAATAATTCGATTTACTTCTTTTTTCTTTAATGCAGATAGAGCGATGGCAACAGCCAGATATGTTTTTCCAGTACCTGCAGGACCTATAGCGAAAACAATCTCATTTTTTTGAACTGCTTCAATAAATTTTCTCTGACCTATCGTTTTTGACCTTACCTTTTTATCTCTCTTAAAGACATCAATTTCATTTTTATACAATGATTTCCAATCTAGAGGTTGATCATTTTTTAACATTTCGACATGGTATTTTACCTGAGGTAGTGTAAGAGGATGCCCACTTCTAATAATCTCAAGAAGATTACTGATCAATTTTTCAGATTTTTCTACTTCTACTTTTAATCCTGAAAGAATCAGATTATTATCATTTTGAGCTGATACTTTAGTACCAAAATATTGATGAATTAATTTAATATTTTCATCATACTTACCAAATAATTCTCTTAGCTCATCTTTGTTATTTATAAATATACTTTTTCTAATTTCATGATTTTCTTTTAAAATATTTTTCCTGCTTTCATTTAAAATAATATATTTATTCCCTTATCTATTATATCTACGGCTTGTATAGGGCTTCAATGATCTCGGAAGAGCAATTAATTCCGATAAGATAATTCCATTGATCAATGGGTTATCATGAAAACAGGGTTGCAATACTTCTATTTTATTAGGATTTTGTTTTTCTTCATTTTCAACCGGTAATTTTTCTGTTGATTTTTTTATTTCTTTTTTATCATAAAAATCTTTTATTTCGTCATCAACTAAAATTATTTCTTCCTTTTCTGTATCATCAGTTTTTTCTATATTATTGATATTCTTAACATATTTAATTCTATCGGGAATAAAAGTTGGTTCATTGGGACTTAGAGAATCTATCTCTTTTTTCATGGAATTAGAAGATTTTTTTGCCTGTTTTTGTAATCGGCTAAAAAAGATAATTATTAGATATACAATAAATACAAGAAATCCAATCGGCATAATTTTTTACCTTTTTATATTAATTAATTTTCTTTTATTTTTTATCTTTTTTCTTTGGAATATTAGAAATACTATCCCGCATTGCAGTATCTGCAGATATATTCTTCAGATTATAATAATCCATTACTCCTAATTTTCCTGTTCTTAAGGCTTCCGCTATCGCTTTGGGAACTTCTGCTTCTGCTTCGACCACTTTGGCCTTCATTTCCTGAACTTTGGCCTTCATTTCCTGCTCCTGAGCTACTGCTAATGCCCTTCTCTGTTCAGCCATGGCTTGAGCAATCTTCTTGTCAGCTTCCGCTTGATCTGTTTGCAATATTGCCCCGATATTTTTACCTACATCTACATCAGCAATATCGATAGATAATATCTCAAAAGCAGTCCCTGCATCTAAACCTTTTTTCAAGACAGTTTTAGAAATATTATCCGGATTTTCTAAGACATTTTTATGGGCGTCTGCTGAACCAATCGTTGTAACAATACCTTCACCGACCCTGGCTATTATTGTCTCTTCCCCGGCACCGCCCACTAAACGTTCAATATTTGCTCTTACAGTTACCCTGGCAGTAGCCATAACCTGAATGCCATTTTTAGCTACAGCTGCTACTATGGGAGTTTTTATCACTTTCGGGTTTACGCTCATTTGTACTGCCTCTAAGACGTTTCTACCGGCTAAATCAATAGCGGTTGCTTTTTCAAAGGTTAAATTGAGACCGGCTCTCTCAGCCGCAATCAGCGCATCAATCACCCGATCAACATTTCCCCCTGCAAGATAATGCGCTTCTAATTTATCGATAGAAATAGCCAAACCTGCTTTGGTAGCTTTGATCAAAGCATTGACTAATCTATGAGGTGGAACCCTTCTCAATCTCATTCCAATCAATGTAAATATTCCTACTTTTACTCCTGCTGCTAAGGCAGATATCCACAAACCTACAGGTATAAATTGAAAGAAAATGAATACGACAAAAACAATTAGAATAATCGGTATCAAAGGAATTAATAAATCAAACATTACTTGCCTCCTTATTTAAAAAATTTAACTTATTAAGAAATATGGACTTTCTCAACTACTATCTTGTTACCTTCAACGTTTATTACTTTTATTTTAGTATTAGAATTAACGTATCCTCCCTGGGTAATTACATTTATTTTTTTATTATTCACCTCTGCTATACCAGAAGGTCGCAAAGGTGTGATAGCCTTACCTTCTTTACCTATTAATCGTTTTAAATCTTTTGTTCCAACCGTATACCCCAATTCCTTTTTTTGTTGGGTTGATAATATAAATTTTCTCCAGGTTCGTGTCGAGGGTAAATACTTAAGTAATAAGAAAAATCCTAAAATAGATATGCTCAAAGCTATTAAAATCGAATAAGTTGCCTGAATCATATTCCCTAAAGCAAGAAATATACTTGCAACTATGGCAACAATTCCACTTATTCCTGCCAAACCGAAACCTGGAATAATAAATATTTCTGCTAAAAGTAAAAAAATCCCGACTAAGAAAAGTATAATTGTTTCCCAACCGGCAAGACCAACCAGGACATGACCTCCAAAAAACAAAGACAAAGAAACAATACCGATAGTTCCCGCAATTCCCCAACCTAATGTCCAAAATTCGATGACCAAGCCTAAAAAACCAATAGATAATAATAATGGGCTAACTACAGGGTTAGTAATAAATCGGCTTACATTCTCTGCCCAATTAGGATAAATATATTTTATTTGTACGTTTTCGTAATTTAACAGGTTTAAGGCTTCTTTGACATTTCCTGCAATGCCATCTATGAAATTTAATTCTTCTGCTTGATTTGCGTTTAAAGTGAGTATTTTGTCTTTTTCGACAACATTTTCGATCGCAACATCTTTATCTACCATGGCAGAAGCAATTATTTCTGAACGTCCCCTACTCGAAGCGGTGGATGCAAACTCAGTCCTTAAAGCTGAAATGATTTTCTCCTCTGCCGGTCGTGGTTCAGCTGCACCAATAGTCGCGCTTTTATCCATTATGAGATATTTTGCTGAAAGAGATATTAATGCACCGGCTGACCATGCTCTATTTTTTATATAAGCTATGCTTGGTATTTTTAATCCAATGATTCTATCTCGAATTTGGAGTGCGGCATCAACTCTGCCTCCGAGTGTATCAATTTCAAAAATAACTATTTTTGCATCATTTGCTTCAGCTTCTTTCAAAGCTCGTTCGATATATGAAGATAATCCCAAATCGATGGTTCCCTTAACGGAAATCAAGCATGCTTCAACTGTTTGATTTGCATGGATTTTTATTACGCTCAAGTTAAAGATTAAGGTTAGAGCAATTAATAGGAAAAACAAGTTATCGATTTTCACTAAATTCTTTTTGGATTTCAAATAATTCTCACTCCATAACTAATAAAATTAGGAAAGGCTAAATATATCTTACCTAAGTAAGATTAAGCCTCTCCTAATCATTATCAATTATTTAAATTTATTAAAAGTTCTCTTACTTTTTTATTAACTAATCTGCCGTCAGCCTTACCTTTTAATTGAGGCATCACTTCTTTCATTGCACGGCCCATGTCTTTTGACCCTTCGAAAGCATTTTTTTTGAAAATATCTTTGATGATTTTTGTAATATCTTCTTCAGATAGTTGTTCGGGAAGATAATCTTTTATTATCTTAATTTCCTGTCTTGCCTTTTCAGACATATCCAATCTCTGTCCTTTGATAAACATTTCCAAAGATTCTTCTACCTTTTTTAAATAACTGGATATGATTGAAAGAATCTCGCCTTCGGTAAGCTCTTCTTTTTTAGATATTTCTTTATTCTTTATTGCTGCAATAAACATCCTTAAAGTGGACAATCTTAGCTTATCTTTCTTCTTAAGCGCTACCTTCATATCGTTATAGATAAGTTCCTTCAAAGATAATTTATGTGACATTTAGAATCTACCTCTTTTTTTTAGTTTCCTTTGAGCAGCTAGTGCTTTCTTTTTTCTTCTCACGCTGGGCTTTTCATAATATTCATGGCGTCTCAGATCAGAAATTATTCCACTTTTTTGACATTCTTTCTTAAATCTTCTAAGAGCATGATCTAATTCTTCATTATCTTTAACTTTTATTTTGGCCATTTTAACACCTCCCATCTTCTTCAAATTAAAGTAAACAATATAGGTTTATGGGTCAAATTATCGTATTTATCCATATTTCTTATTATACAATACACAAATATTTAATCAATATTAAGACCACCTAAATTTCTTACATATTATATAATACCTCTACCTGTTTTTCAAGAAAAGTTATTTAACGTATTTATCAACTAAATTTGACAAAACATTTATTCAATATTATATTATAAACAATCAATCAAATTGTGAAGGAGATTTTAGAAATATTATGATGCGAACAATCAGAAAAAAGATGAAATTTGTATTAATTTTAATGGCTGCCTTTTTTATAATTTCGTTCTTTTACGGGTTTGGCAATTTTAAATCCAATCAAAGTCAAACTCAAAACATAGGCAACTATTTAGCAGAAGTAAACGGGACAACAATTACATACGATCAATGGCTTAAGACTTTTCAAAATTCGGTATCCAGATATGATAATAATACTCTTTCCGCCATGGATCAACCTGCAATTAATGCTTTAAAAAATAATGTGCTTAAACAGATGATTAATTCTGAATTACTCTACCAACAGGCAACTAAAAATAAAATAAAAATCACCGATGATGAAATTAATGCTGAAATCGATAAGATCAAAGAAAATATTTCTTCACCTGAAGAATTCGATAATATTTTAAAGACAAACAACTTAACACTCAATCAGCTTAAGGAAGACATTAAAAGAAATTTAATGATAACCCATATTATGGACGATACAAAAAGCAAAGTTAATATTACAGATGATGAATTAAAAGAATATTTTAAAGAGAACGAAGAGAATTTTTTTGAACCGGAAAAAGTCCATGCCCGCCATATCCTGGTGGAAACCGAAGAAGAAGCCCTGGATATCATCCGACAGCTAAAAGAAGGCATTGTTGATTTTGCAGAATTAGCCAAAGAAAAATCAACAGGTCCCTCAGCAGAAAATGGAGGAGATCTTGGTTTTTTCACTAAAGGTCAGATGGTTAAAGAGTTTGAGGATGTAGCTTTTGCTTTACAACCTGGAGAAATAAGTGATGTAGTGAAAACACAATTTGGATTTCATATTATTAAATGTGAAGAGAAAAAAGATGAATACCAACCATCCTTTGAAGAAGCAAAAGAACAAATAAACAATTTATTAAGATACCAAAAAGAAAATGAAGTTATAATCAAGCTAATTTCTGACTTAAATGAAAATGCTGATGTTACGATTAATTACGATTTTGAAAGTGAAAATCCGGATTCTTCTACCGAAGAAAGTCAAACAATAGAATCCACGGAAGAACAAACAACAATTGAAGTAGAAAATAATTCCGACACAGCGAATAGCACAACAAACGAATAATACTATTTTAAATTAGGGATGACAAATAAAAAGAGAGCTGGTTTCTACAGCTCTCTTTTTATTCACTCATAATAAATGCATTGTCTAATCTATATCTTCTTCAGTTAACAAACTATATTTAAATAATACAGTTTTAGTAAATTGAAGTTGTTTTTTAATTCTTTTCGATAAAGGTAATTTTTTACAGGTTTCAAAAGTAATTGCCGGAATACTTAGTTGACATGAAGCGGTATAAGTAGCACATCCTTCAATCGGCTTGATAAGAACTTCAAACTCTTCTTTCGGGTTAATAATTTCTTCATTTAATTCATCAGTAACTGATAAACACATTTCCAATAAGGAATCATCACAGCAATCCAGGACAAGCGTTTGCCCATAATTTTGTGAATTTACTTTGTAAAATTCCCTTGATTCATGTAAATCAATTAAAAAATCAATGTCATAGTTTATCATTAAATTAAATATCTCATAAGCAATTTTTTCTACACTATTACCCTGTTTATTTCCGGGATAAACCCTATTTAGATTTATATCTTTAGGGAAGCTTCTTACTTCATTTTTACATGCTAAAATATTTGCATTCGGAATCATTAAAAGCGTTCCTTTTTTGATACCCTGATTATCTTTTAGATAGTTTACTGCCACAATACCGGCTGGTTCATTTCCATGTGTTCCCGCAATAATCATTATAACAGGTTTTTTTGTCTCAGTTTTCATGATATAGACCGGGGTCTCAAAATCTGTTCCGATGCAGATATATTTTGTCTCAATAGTTGAAGCAGCAGCAGGATGGGAAATAAAAAGAATTAATAGCATTAATAATGAGATAATAATTATTTTAAAACTATTCTTCTTATATATCATTAATTGTATTTGCCTTTCCATTGTGTAGGATAAATTCACCAATTGACCGATTTACCTATTTGCCGCACTACCAATTTTCCAATTAGCCGATTTGCCAATTTATCAGTGAGATATGTTTTTATTTTTTTTGTATCTTTTCTTCTCTTTCTTCACTCGATACTCAATACTTTATACTTGATACTGTTTTTTTCCTCTAATTTTCCTTAATAATCATGGGGACGCTCTTATATACATCTGAGGATAATAATTCTATTTTTTCTTCACCGTTCTGTCTAACAATCCGATAAGTTTTTATTTCATATCCATTTACTCCTTCCTGAGCAACAACTTCCTGTCCTTTGCCCAGGTCAATATCTTTTTCTCTTATAATCTCATAATCAATGATTTTTTTATCTTTATTGATGATTTCAATTTCCGCGTTATTTTCCTCTTTTCCTAAAATAACCACTCTCAAAGTATCTCTTGTAACTTTAGCAAAAATAACAATATCACCATAATTATTTTTAAATTTTAAATCTTTGTATCCGTAAAATATTCCCGAATCTCTTCCTAATGGTACATATTTTGTAGCATCTCCATAGACAGAATGATTATACCTTTGAACGATTTCAAAGTTTCCCAGAATGAGTGCATTGTAAAGTGTGCTTGCCACTTGGCAAACACCTCCCCCATAGCCATTCACAAATTTACCATTGGCAATAATAGTGCTTTCTTTATAACCATCTTCTTTTTCAGCCGGACCTACATAATGGTTAAATGAAAATATCGATTCCGGCTCTATTATTATTCCGTTAATCATTTCAGCAGCTAAGGCAATATTATATATAGTATTTTTTTCTTTTCCTTTAATTGAGGTAGAATAATCTGCCAATCTGTGTTTAATTCCCAGTTTTTCTAATATATCAAGCGTACTAGTGCCAGGATTTGTAGTTATAACAGAAATATTTATTTCATATTTTGTATCATCTATACAATTTAAATTTTCAATTAATTCATTTTTAAATTTCTCTCTATCAAGCTTTATCCCTGTTACGCTTTCAATGATTCTTTTATTTTTTAATTCAGCTTCCCCGGGAACCCGATTGACTACTATATCTATTTTTTTAAACAAATCCAACAATTTTTCTTCACTATAATCTAACTCAAAGGGAATTTCATATCCATTTTTCCATACTGAAATACGTTCACCCACTCTTTTAACAATACTTCCGTTTCGGCAAATATCATAAGCGTTCTTAACAATTACAGATAAGTCAGCAGAAACTTTCAAATGTTCACCGGGATTAACAATTATTTTTTCATTTTCAAACACAAGGACACGATTGGAATCTGTTATCTTTTTTACCATCGGCTCAATAACTAACCTTGCTTCTTCCCTGGTTAATCCTTCTAATGGTATCCCTAAAACTGTTACTCCTGAGTATATTTTATTTTTGTTTCTGATTAAATCTATACTTTCAAATAAAATAACTATTATAATTATTGACATTAAAAATAAAATAACTTTTTTAAAAACATTATTTTTTTTCTTGTTTTTGTAATAATAATTCAATAAAATAAACCTCTTTTCTGTTAAATTGGTTGATACTTTTTTAATATTTCGGTATAATATCACATACAAATAAATGAGGAAACTTAATAAGCTATTAATTTGCGGGAATAGCTCAGTCGGTAGAGCGTTGGCTTCCCAAGCCAAAGGTCGCGGGTTCGAACCCCGTTTCCCGCTCCATTATTTTTATTCAACCCAACCATATCTTCCTATCAGGGGAACAAAAACGCAACCACCGTAATTTTGTATTTTTAGTTTATTCTTTATTTTTTTTCCCAATAAAAGTTCTTGAAAATGAGAGCTGCCTATCGGGATGACAATTTTACCACTTTCTTTTAATTGTTCTGTTAATTTTTTCGGTATCTGCTGCGCTCCTGCTGTAACCATGATTGCACCATAGGGAGAATACTTTTCCAAACCCTGGCTGCCATCTCCAACGATTGTTTTAATATTTTTCAAACCCAATTCATTAAATTTTGCTTTTGCTCTATCGGAAAGCACTTTAAAACGTTCAACAGTGTAAACCCTGGTAGTTAATTTGGATAAAATGGCCGTCTGGTATCCTGAACCGGTTCCAATTTCCAATACATATTCCGAACCATCCAAGGATAAACATTGTGTCATTAATGCTACCATATAAGGCTGTGAAATAGTTTGACCCATTCCTATTGGTAAAGGACAGTCAAGATAGGCCTCTTTTTCATTTTGTTTTAAAACAAAATTTTCCCTGGGAATATCTGCTATGGCTTTAAGGACTCTTTCATCCTTAATACCTCTTTTAATGATTTGTTCATTGATCATATTTTCCCGGGCTTTTTTAAAATTCATATAAAATCACTTCGATTTATATTTTTAAAATATTTTTTCTAAATATTATTTTCCGAAAAATCTTCCTATAACATCCTGTCCTCTCAGCACACCTATCATTGTATATATTATCATAGCAATTAAAAAACCCAGTAACATTCTAAAATAAAAAACAGCATTCTTTGCTTTTGGATTTTCTGATTTATATAGTCTAACTATAAATCTGGAAAGTGCAAAAATAACAAAAACCAATATTAAGATTAAATAAATTTGTTCATTCATCTCTATACCATATTTCTTAAATTAAATTATTATAATTCAAATTCCATTTCTTTACCCATTTTTTCATTTCCGGCATGATGGAATAATCACTCAAATCCAGTGAAATTGGTGTAATAGACACCTTTCTATTATAAACTGCTCCAAAATCAGTATCTTGTTCAACTTCTCCTTTTTCTAATTCTCCCCCAAGCCAATAATGTACTCTTCCACACGGGTCATTTATTTTACTTAGCTCATCTTGATAAGCTCTTCTTCCATGCCGGGTTATTTTGATGCCTTCCAATTCTTCGTATTCGATATTGGGAAAATTAATATTCAGTAATAGATTTTTTGGTAAATTATGTTTTATTAAATTAGAAATGATTTCTTTAGTAAATCGTGCAGCAGAATTAAACTTAAATTGCTTATAGTCATCGATAGATACGGCCAGTGAAGGAATATTTCTCATTGCCCCTTCCATGGCAGCACCAACTGTCCCCGAGTAGATAATATCATTTCCCAGGTTGGGACCATGGTTAATTCCTGACACGATTAAATCCGGTTTTTCATCTTTCATAATTTCCAATAAACCAACGATAATACAATCAGCAGGGGTACCATTAATTGAAAATCCCCATAATTTTCCTTTGTTTTTCACTTCTTTTACCTTTAAAGGTTTGCGAAGAGTCAAAGCGTGACTTATTGTACTTCTCTCCCTGTCCGGAGCTACAACAATCACTTCTGCGATAGAATTCAAATGCTCTTTTAATGCTTGAATTCCTTCAGCGTATATCCCATCATCATTACTTAAAAGTATTCTCATGTTTTTCTACTTTGTATTTCTCCTTTTTAATATTTCATCAGCAACCATAATTCCTGAGGCAGAAGCTTGAATAAGGCCCCGGCTTATCCCTGCCCCATCACCTATAGCAAATAGGTTTTTAATTCTTGTTTCTAAACAATCTGTCAATTCTAATCTTGATGAATAGAATTTCACTTCGGCTCCGTATATCAGCGTATGTTTAGAATAAACACCCGATGCAATTTTATCCATCGTTTTTAACATCTCAATGATGTCAGTTAAAATTCTATAAGGTAAAACAAAACTCAAATCACCAGGAATAGCACCTTTCAAAGTTGGCGTAACAATAGAATGATTAATTCTATCATGTGTTGACCTTCGTCCTAATTCCAAATCTCCTAATCTTTGAATTATCACACCTCCGCTTAAAATATTTGCCAAATTAGCAATATATTTTCCGTAAGCTATCGGTTGTTTAAAAGGTTCCGTAAAATTTGTACTAACCAATAAAGCAAAATTAGTATTATCTGTTCGATGTTCTTGATAGCTGTGCCCGTTTACATATGTAATACCATCATTGAATTCGGTTGTAACTTCTCCATATGGACACATACAAAAAGTACGGACTTTATCATCAAACAATTTCGTATAATAAACTAATTTTGATTCATAGATCACGTCGGTTAGATGTTTCATGGTAATAGCGGGAACTTCAACCCTTACACCAACATCTACAGGATTATTATATAATTTTATTTTCAGTTCAATTGCCTGTTTTTTCAACCATTCAGAACCGACTCTCCCAGGTGCGGCAATAATATATTTTCCTTTTATTATCTCACCCTTTGAAGTTTTTATTCCTACTATTTTTTCATCATTAACTAATATTTTTTCAACTTCAGTATTAATTTTAATATCAATTTTATCTGATAAATGGTCTTGCATTTTTTGTAATATAGCTACGCTTTTTTCTGTTCCTAAATGCCTTATGATAGTAGGAATTAATTTTAAACCTACATAGGATGCTTTTCTTTTTAATTTTTCTATTTCTTCTTTTTCCGTACCGTATACATTTTTATCTGCTCCAAATTCAAGATATATATTATCAGTATACTTGATTAATTTGGTTACTTCTTTTTTACCGATGTAATTATCTAACTGCCCTCCTATTTCGGTTGAAAGGTTTAACTTACCGTCACTAAAAGCACCGGCTCCACCCCATCCGGATAATATGGAACATGGAATACAATGATGACATCCTCCACCTTTCGATCTCATTGGGCATTCTCTTTGCTCAATACTTTTTCCTTTTTCAACGATTAATATAGATAAATTACCTTTTTTTGTTAATTCAAGAGCAGTAAATATTCCAGCCGGTCCGGCACCTATAATAATTACGTCATAGTTCTTCTTCATTTTTATTTTAACTCCCTGGTGATTTTTTTAATAAAACATCACTGGTTAATTTTATAGTATTTTTATAGATAATACAATGAAATCAAGACTCTGATAACTTACCTGTGATGCTGGAAATATCTACTCTTATAACTGTCACTTTCTTTAGTGCCCCTTGAGGAATTTTCCAGTTTTTGTTCCCCGAATATTTATCCATTAAATTCAAAAATGCTTCTCTTTTTTCTTCTAAATCTTGTACAATGATTGCTTTTCCCACCCCAATTAGACTTTCATATTTAGTGCTCCAGTTACAAGCTTGTTTACCTGATATTATTTCAATCTGTCTGTCAACTTCAAAACACACTCGCCCGTCCTTTTTTATCAATTCAATCTTTCTTCCCTTTTCAGCTGAATGAAAATAGAAACAGTCTTTTGCGGAAACAAAATGAACCGGTACAATATAAGGAAAAGGTGAATCATTAAAGGCAATTCTACATACCTGTGCATCATCAAACACCCTAATTATCTTATCCTTATCCTTTATCTCTTTCTCTTTTCTTCTCATTGTTTAAATTTCCCCCTACTTAAAATGATTGAAGATATTTTATAAGCTTGGCTATTTGATGAACTGATGCTATATTTCAAATGTAAAGATTTACCCTATTTGATTTATTGATAAATCAGGTCAAACAATCGATTTGCTATCTCTTTATCCAGATCCATAAGAATTTTATATTCATCCAGAGCAGTATTTTTATCTCCCTGAACCAGAAAAATCATTCCCAGGCTATAGTGTGCATAAGTATAATCCGGTTTAATGTGAATAACTTCTTTAAAATTTTCGATAGCTTTCTCATAATCCTCTAATTTATTATAAGCCCACCCCAAACCATAATATGTGTCTGCATCTTCTGGATTTTGTTGTATCGCTTTTTTAAAAGTTTCAGCAGCTTCCTGATATTTTTCTAATTCTCCATAAGCCCACCCTAAATTATAATAGATAAAAGTATAATCAGGATCAATTTTTATCACTTCCAGATAAGCTTCTATGGTTTCATTATAATTTCCTAAAACATTATTAATCCAACCTATGTAGAAAAATGCATCAGTAAATTTTGGATTTATTTTTAGGGCTTTTTTAAAGCTTTCAATGGCTTCTTTTTCTTTGCCTTCCATTTCTTTAAAGATTATGCCAATCGTATAATATATAGTATCCGAAGAATCTGCTAGATATATTGACGCAGTTTCTAAATTTTTAATAGCCTCAGTAAACATTTGCTGTTTTTCATAATTCATTCCCAGATGATAAAATGCCTTAGCATAATCCGGTTGATAATACACTGCTTTTTCCAGTGCATCAATTGATTTTTGGTATTCACCAATTTGCTCATAAGTAATTCCCAGTCCATAATAAGTTTGTGCGTCATCGGGTTCAATGAGTAAGGCTTGCTTAAAGGCAGCAATAGAATCATTATATCTTCCTAATTCGTTGTATGCCAAGCCTAAACCATAATGGGCACGGGCATAATCCGGTTTACTGCGAATAGCCTGCTTAAATGAATCCAATGCTTCATCATTTTTTTTAAGCTCTAAATATGATAATCCTAATCCATAGTAGGCAGAACTGTAATTTGGCCGATAATTGATAGCTTTTTTATAAGAGATTATCGCTTTATCAAATTGACAAACATTTCTAAATATCTTTCCGATCTGAAAATGAGCATCTGCATTGTCCGGCTCTATTTGCAGAATCTGCTGAAAATATGTTAATGCTTCTTCGTATTTCTCATGGTTATCTATTAAATCTACACCTTGAAAATATAACTCCTCTATCGTTTGATTTTGTCCACAAAAAACATTTACACAAAAAGTAAGTAATATAATAATTAATACAATGCTGCTC
>CAZMLS010000016.1:0-23549 GCA_964567215.1 uncultured Atribacterota bacterium
TTAATGGTAATCATTATCAATAAGAAAGGTTAACATAATGCAAGGAAGATGGGGTAAAGATTCGCAAAGATGGTGGCACGGTGAATTTAGGGGCTATGGCTATAGAATAACCGTACCAAGACAAATTATCTTGCAGGTTTTAGACGAATCCAAGGAACATCTAAGTGCAGAAGATATTTATTTAAAAGTACATAATATTTATCCGGCTATCGGCCTTACTACGGTTTACCGAACATTAGAGCTATTGATTAATATGGGCTTGGTTTTTAAATTTGATTTTGGTGATGGGCGATCAAGATATGAACTGACCCGCGGTTCAAAAGAACCTGTACATCACCACCATCATTTAATATGTACAAAATGTGGAAGAGTAATAGATTACACAGATTTTATTGATGAGGAATTAGAGCTTTTTAAAAGAACGGAAAAAACACTTTCTAAAAAATATAATTTTGAAATAAAAAGTCATACAGTTCAATTTTATGGTCTATGTGACAAATGTTCAGGAGAAAATTGACCGATTGTCTATTTGCATTAATTTCATTGATAATGTTTAGGAAAATATAATAAAAATTAAATAAATAAAACAGAAAGGAGATGAAAAAAATGCCAAGAGGAGATGGAACAGGACCAAGAGGATTAGGTCCAATGACCGGAAGAGCAGCAGGATATTGTGCAGGTTATTCTACACCTGGTTTTGCGAATTCCTATGGAGGTAGAATGGGTATGGGCAGAGGTTATGGCCGAGGTTATGGTCGAGGATTTGGGTTTGGATATGCAAATCAAGTTCAAAATTATAATCCACCGGTATATGGCGGTAGTTATTATCAACCTTCCATAGAACCAAAACAGGAGATTGGGGCATTGAGTAATGAAGCCAATATGTTAAAAGAGCAACTGGAAGCTATAAATAAACGAATTGCAGAATTGGAAAAAACGAAAAGTAATAAATAATTTACTTTGAAAACTTGGCAGAAAGAAAATATTTCCTTTCTGCCAAGTTTTATTTACATTTTTTAAAGGAGAAAATAAAAATATTAAATGCCTATTTATGAATATAAATGTACACAGTGCGCAAATCAATTTGAAAAATGGCAGAATATAAATGATAAACCTATAGAGGTTTGTCCTCAATGTCAGGGAAAAGTTAAAAGAATCATTGGCGAAAATGTTGGATTCATTCTTAAAGGTTCGGGATTTTATAAAAATGATTTACTAGAAATGTTTTGCTTCTAACAATTGAAATAAAATTGGATATAACGGGTTATTTCCTTTAAAAATTTATCGAAATATAGAATAACTAATATAATATAAACTGGATTTAGAACGTTATTTGAACTTATAAATTTGATAAGTAAGATTCTAAATAAGGTGAAAAAATTGTATTTTATACAAAAAAGTTATAAAATATACAATATTAGTCTAAATAAAAATTACTAAAATAAAAAGCGGAGGATGGAAAAATGAAAATAGCAATCACATCTATGGGAGCAAAATTAGAGGATAAGGTTGACCCTCGATTCGGTAGATGCCACTATTTCATATTATTTGATTTAGATACCAATCAATTTGAAGCAATTAATAATACAAATGCCCAGGGAATGGGAGGTGTAGGTATTCAATCAGGACAATTGATGGCTGATAAAGGAATCAAAACTGTATTAACGGGGAATTGTGGACCTAATGCATTTCAAACTCTAAATGCAGCAGGAATAGAAATTATTGCAGGAGCCAGCGGGACTATTCAAGAAGCGATAGACAAGTTTAAATCAGGTGGGTATAAAACAATTTCCGGTGCCAGCACTTCTTCTCATACGGGTATGAAGTAGGAAAATTCAAGAAAAGCGGAGAGTGAAAAATGAAAATAGCAATTTCGACAGATTCAGGATTTGTATCTGAACATTTTGGAAGATGTCCTTCTTTTACGATTGTTGAAATAACTGATGGAAAAGTATTAAAGATGGAAGAAATAAAAAATCCCGGTCACCATCCAGGATTTTTGCCTCAATTTTTGACTGATCTTGGTGCAACAATTATCATTTGTGGAGGAATGGGTATGAGGGCCCAAAGTCTATTTACCGAAAAAGAAATTACACCAATAGTAGGAGTTACAGGAAAAATTACCGAAATAATAGAAAAATTTGCTCAAGGAAAATTAGAAACGGGTGAGTCTTCATGTAAACCAGGAATTGGAAAAGGATATGGCTTAGACAAGGATGAATGTGACCATCCAAATGAAGAAAATCATCAACATTAACTGGGAAATTATTTAAGGATAAGCATACATTTAAAAGAATAAATTTTAAACCGAACTTATTGAACAAATATTTATAATGATATAACAGTAGTTGGTAAATTAATAAAACAAGGAGGTAAGAAAATGCCAAGAGGAGATGGAACAGGTCCAAGTGGACAGGGTCCGGGAACCGGACGAGGGTTAGGAAGAAATACTGGACAGGGACGTCGCGGTGGTGGAGGAATCGGTGTAGGTGGCAATTGTGTTTGCCCTAATTGTGGAACGATAGTTTCTCATCAAGTAGGGGCTGTCTGCACAAGTATAAAATGTCCCAAGTGTAATACCATGATGGTAAGACAGTAGAATTTAAAGGGAAGGATAGAACTAAATGATCATTTCAGTAGCAAGCGGGAAGGGTGGAACCGGTAAAACAACCATTGCGGTTAATCTTGCTTTAGTATTAGCTAAAGATAAAAAGAGAAGTGTGCAATATTTAGATTGTGATGTTGAAGAACCTAACGCCCACCTATTTTTAAAGCCCAATATTTCAAATGTGAAATCAGTGGAAATAGCTATTCCGAAAATTAATGATACAAAATGTAATTATTGTGGAAAGTGTGCGGAAGTTTGCGTATACAATGCTATCGCAGTTACAAAGAATAAAGTATTGGTATTTCCCGGTTTATGCCATGGTTGCGGAGCTTGTATGCTATTTTGTCCGGAAAAGGCAATTAGTGAAATAGGAAAGAAAATAGGAATCTTAGAGGAAGGTAGTGCCAAATCCATTCACTTTATTCACGGTCGTTTAAATATTGGAGAACCAATGGCTCCTCCGATTATAAGAGAAATCAAAAAGAAAATTAAAAATGAAAATGATACAATAAATCTAATTGATGCACCTCCGGGAACATCCTGTCCGGTTATTGAATCTATAAAAGAAAGTGATTATACAATATTAGTGACTGAGCCGACTCCTTTTGGATTACATGATCTTATGTTGGCTGTGGAGGTTTTGAAAAAACTTAAAATTCCTCATGGGGTAGTTTTAAACAAGTGTGATATTGGTGATCATAAAGTAGAAGCTTATTGTAAAAATAATAACATTCCCATTCTGCTTTCTATTCCGTTGGATAGAGAAATAGCCATTGCTTATTCTAAGGGAATTCCGATTGTACAAATAAATTCATTTTATGAAAAAAAATTTATCCAGCTTATGCAAGAAATTGTAAAAAAGAAATAAAGATAAGAGAAAAAGAGAATCATTTTATCAAAAGAGATAATAAACAGATCATAATTAGAAATTTGATTATGATTCTGCAATGATTAGAATTGAGGGTGTTTAAATGAAAGAAATCGTAATTATCAGCGGTAAAGGTGGAACAGGAAAGACTGTTATTACAGCCAGCATTGCAGCTCTGGCAAAAAATAAGGTGATGGGGGATTGTGATGTAGATGCATCTAATCTATATCTTTTACTTCAACCGGAAATAAAAGAAACCCATCAATTTTATGCTGGTGTCATTCCTAATATGGATGTACAAAAATGTACCAATTGTGGACGATGTCAGGAAGTCTGCCGTTTTAATGCGATTAAAAATATTAATGGTCAGGTTACTATTGACTTGGTATCATGCGAAGGATGTGGATTATGTTCTAGGGTATGTCCGGTTGAGGCAATTAAAATGGAAGAAAATCATTGCGGAGAATGGTATATTTCTGAAACAAAATACGGACCTATGGTACATGCAAGATTGGGAATCGCAGAAGAAAATTCAGGTAAACTTGTGACTTTGGTGCGACAGAATGCTCAGGAAATTGCTGAAAAAAATAGTTCACAATTAATTATTGTGGATGGACCACCGGGAATTGGTTGTCCTTTAATAGCAACACTCACTGGAGCAAATTTAGCAGTCATTGTCACTGAACCTACACTTTCAGGATTACATGATTTACAAAGAGTTGTAAAAGTTGGTCAGCATTTTGGTATAGAGATGGTGGCAATCATTAATAAATTTAACATTAATTTAGAAAACACGGCCAAAATTGAGAATTGGTGTGAAAAAAATAATGTGGCTATAATTGGAAAAATTCATTTTGATAACGTGATAACTGAAGCCATGGTAAAAGGATTACCGGTAGTGGAATATAGTAAAAATTCAATTACACAAGAAATAAAGGATATATGGGAAAAAATTAAGTTAATTAGTTAATTAGTTAATTAACCGATTAACCGATTCTCCAATTTTCCAATTAACTAATAAACCAATTAAGAAATAGAAGATGTGTGATGTGAGATTAGACAATTAACTAATTAATCAATTAATACAAGAAAATATAAAGAATAAAAAAGTAAATTAATTAACGAAATAAAATAAAATATCTCGTAAATTATGTTAACCAAATTCCTAATTAATAAATCTTCAAAAGGAGATACTATGATTATTTTTGGACCAATCCCTTCCAGACGCTTGGGTCGCAGTTTAGGTATCAACAATATTCCGCCAAAAATATGCAGTTATTCTTGTGTATATTGTCAGGTTGGAAAAACTTCTAAAATGAAAATAAAACCGCAAACCTTTTATTTTCCTTCCCAAATTTTTAATGAAGTTCGAGAAAAAATAGAAAAAAGTAGAGAAAAAAATGAACCCATCGATTATTTAACTTTTGTTCCAGATGGAGAGCCTACTTTGGATATTAATTTAGGTCAGGAAATCAGATTAATGAAATCCTTGGGAGTGAAAATTGCAGTGATCAGTAATGCATCACTTATAGATCGAAAAGAAATAAGAGATAATTTATCAGAAGCTGATTTGGTTTCTTTAAAAGTAGATTCTGTCGAGGAAAGTACTTGGCGAAGTGTCAATCACCCGCATCGAAATCTAAATTTAAAATCCATCTTGGAAGGCATATTAAATTTTGCCGATAATTATAAAGGAAAATTGTTAACCGAAACTATGTTAATTAAAGGTATTAATGATGACAGCCAAAATATCAAGAAAGTGGCTGATTTCTTAGCTAAGGTTAAACCGAGTTGTTCATATTTATCTTTACCAATCAGACCACCGGCAGACAGCTGGGTTCAGTCTCCTTCTGAGGAAGTGGTCAATCAGAGTTATTATATTCTTAAAGAAAAGGTAAAACAGGTAGAATATCTGATAGGTTATGAGGGAAATGCTTTTGCATCTACCGGAGAAGTAAAAGATGATATTCTAAGTATCACTTCAGTCCATCCCATGAGAGAGGATGCACTTCAGGAATTTTTAAAACGGGCGAAGTCTGATTGGACAGTCATTGAACAATTATTAAAAGAGGATAAATTGGTCGAATCGGAATATGGGGGGAAGAAATTTTATTTAAGGAAATTTAAAAAATCGGATACATTACAGCAATAAGAGAAATGGCAAGCAGAATAAAATTTTTAATTTCAGCTTATCTTTAAATCCAAAGCCCGGGTTCAACCGGCGATAAATACACTGTTCTTAAGAAGCGTTTGACAAGGTGTGCTCGATTAAATGATTTTCATTGTAATTTGAAGTGAATAATAGTAGAATATATCCATTAAAAGATTTACATAGAACTCATTTTGAAAATTTAAATTTACTAAATTCTATAAAAATGATTATAGGGAAACCAAATAGTATATGAAAAATATTAAAGAAAATATTAAGAAAATTTTAGACAAACTACCGGAAAATATTGGATTGGTTGCTGCTGCCAAAACCAGGAACTCGGATGAAATCGAAGAAGTAATTAGTGCCGGAGTAAAAATAATTGGGGAAAATTATATTCAGGAAGCGGAAAAAGCATTTGAAGCCATTGGAAATAAAGTGAAATGGCATTTTATCGGACATTTGCAAAAAAATAAAGTGAAAAAAGCAGTAAAAATATTTGATATGATCGAGACAGTAGATTCATATTCGCTTGCTAGGGAAATTGACGAAAAATGCAGCCAAATATCTAAAATCATGCCCGTATTAATTGAAGTCAATAGTGGGAAAGAAGAACAAAAATTCGGTGTATTGCCGGGAGAAGTATTAGATTTAATAAAAAGTATATCCACTTTGCCTTACATAAAAATAATGGGTTTGATGACTATGGGTCCTCGTTTTGGAAATCCGGAAGATTCCCGTCCATATTTTAAGGAAACTAAAAAGATTTTTGATGAGGTAAAAGCGAATCATTTACCTAATGTGGAGATGAAATACCTTTCTATGGGAATGACTAATTCCTTTCAGATTGCCATCGAGGAAAAAGCGAATATAATAAGGATCGGTACATTAATATTTGGAGAGAGATGCTATAAATAATTAATAAAAATAACAAAGGACAATAGTAATCTATGAAGGTTTGCTATATGTCCATTTGTTTTATTTAAGAGAAAAATATAGGAGAAAAAAATGACTGAAAATATTAACAATAATATAAAAAAGGCAAATCAGCTAAAACAAGAAAAAGAATCAGCCGCCAAGAAACTCAATGACCAACTTAAAGATAATATGTCTAGGATAAAACATAAAATTTTAGTGCTTTCCAATAAAGGCGGTGTAGGGAAAAGTTCAGTAGCGGTTAATTTGGCCTGTTCTCTAAGTGAAAAGGGCTATAAAGTAGGAATATTAGACGCTGACTTACATGGACCATCGGTGGCTACAATGTTAGGTTTTGAGGGAAAGAAATTACAGGGAAGTCCGGAAGGTATTCTTCCGATGAGCGTTTCTACGAATTTAGTTGCCGTTTCCATGGCTTCCCTGATTGAATCTTCTGATGCTCCTCTTATTTGGAGAGGACCTTTAAAGGCGATGGCTTTAAAACAATTTTTAGGGGAAGTACAATGGGGAGTTTTAGATTACTTGGTCATTGATTCTCCTCCTGGAACCGGAGATGAGCCTTTGTCGATTTGTCAGCTTATTCCTGAGTTAGATGGTGGAGTTATAGTTACTACTCCTCAGGGAGTAGCTTTATTAGATTCTCGAAAGTGTGTAAATTTTCTAAAAAATCTCAAAATACCGATTTTGGGTATTATAGAGAATATGAGTGGATTAAAGTGTCCTCATTGTGGTAAAAATATTGATTTATTTAAATCTGGAGGAGGGAAAAAAGCAGCAGAAGAATTTAAATTACCCTTCTTGGGCAAAATTCCCATTGATTTAAATATAGTGAACTCTGCAGATGAAGGGAAACCCTATATCTGCCAGTACAAGGATACAGAAACCTCAAAGATATTTAATCAGATTGTTGAATCAATCATTAGTCAAATAATTCAGTAAAATTATTTACCTATTTTTCGATATTTTTATTCTGCTAATATGTTTAGAGGTAATTGCAGAGGATTATGAGGTGTGAATAGAAGTAAAAAGACAAGTGACAAATATCAACAAAAACTCTTTGAGTTTGAACAGACAAAAAAAGAGTTGCGGGAAAGTGAAAATTTGCAACTATCTATACTTAGTTCTGTTCCTCATGCCGTAATTGGCATAAAAGACAGGAAAATAATCTTTGCCAATCCTTCAGTGAAAAATATTTTTGGCTGGGAATCAAAAGAATTAATCGGGAAAAATGTTAGAATGCTCTACTCGTTTGGTAAAGATTATGAAAAAATTAGTCAATACTTCTATCCTCAACTTGAAAAACATCGAACCTATGATGGAGAGTTTTCATGTAAACGAAAAGATGGTGTAAATATTATTTGTCGGATTAGTGTATCAAGGATAGGGAAAAGCGCAAAAGAAAAGGGTGTTGTGGCTACATATCAAGATATTACCAAACGTAAAAAAATTAGCGAAGAATTGCAAAAGAGCAAGGAAAACTACCAGTTATTATTGGAAAACCAGGATGACCTGGTAACTAAAATTGACCCTGATGGAAGATATCTATTTGTCAGTTTTTCTTATTGTCATGCTTACGGAAAGACCGAAGAAGAGCTACTAGGCAATACCTTCATGTCTTTAGTGCATGAAGAAGACCGGGAAATGGTTGCCAAATCAATGGAGAGGCTGTATAAACCACCTTATACCTGTTACCATGAACAAAGGGCGAATACGAAAAACGGTTGGCGCTGGATAGCATGGGCAGATAAAGCAATATTAGATAAAGACGGAAAAGTAGTTGAAATCGTTTGTGTGGGAAGGGATATTACCGAGCGTAAAAAAGCAGAAGAAAAATTGCGTCAGAGTGAGGAGAAATTTTCCGGTATATTTAAAAATATTCCGGATGCCGCTTTCTATCAAGATACAAAAGGAACCATTCTTGATTTAAACCCCCGCTTTGCCGAACTCTTCGGTTATACTAAAGAAGAGATATTAGGTAAGAATATCGATGAAATCAATTTTTATCCTAAAGACAGGATTGAAGAGGGGTTAGCCCTGACCCGCAATACCTTAAACGAAAATTTGACTAACTTTGAGACTGCCAGAAAGAAGAAAGACGGAACCATTGTACCGGTACGTATTTCCACTTCCTTTGTAAAAATCAAAGGTGAAGTTACCGGTATTATCGCCTTATACCAGGATATAACCGAACGCAAAAAAAATGAAAAAGTGCAACAAGTCTTATACAATATCTCCAGAGCCGCAAATTCATCCATCTCCCTTAAAGAACTTTATAAAACTATCCATAAAGAATTAGGTAAAATTATCGATACCACTAATTTTTATATTGCCTTATTGGACGAAAAAGAAGGTAAAATATATTTTCCTTATCATGTAGATGAAATGGGGGATGAATTTGAACCCCAAAACTTAGAGTATAAAAGCTTGACCTGTTATGTTATTAGGAATAAACGTTCTTTACTCTTAAATTATGATAAAATTAAAAAATTAAATGAAAAAGGAGAATTGTTAAATCCCGGTGTTGTCACCAAAAATATATTTTGGTTTGGAGTTCCCTTAAAAGTGGGAGATAAGGTTATTGGAGTCATGGCGGTACAAAGCTACACGAATCCTCATCTCTATTCTGAAAAAGATACCAATCTTTTGGAATTTGTCTCTTCACAGGTGGCAACTGCTATCGAGAGAATACAATCAGAAGAAGAGCTTAGACAAAGTCAACAGGAATTTTCTGATCTTTTTAATAATAGTCCTGAAGCCCTGGTCTATGTGGAGGATAATCACAATATTATAAAAACAAATCCCCGCTTTACTGAGCTCTTTGGCTATACCATGGAGGAAGTAAAAGGAAGAAATCTTAATGATGGTATGATTCATCCTGCAGACAAATTAGAAGAAGGAAATAAACTTGATCAAACAGCTCTATTTAAAGGTTATGTTAATTATGAAAGTATTAGAAAGAAAAAAGACGGTACTCTATTCCCTGTTTTAATATCAGGTTCTAGCATTATAATTGATGCGCAAAGGAAAGGGATAATAGGAAGTTTCTTAGATATTACTGAACGCAAAAAAACAGAGAAAGCATTGGAAGAATCTCAAAAAATGTTTTCAAGCCTCTTTGAAAGTACCCCTGAGGCTTTAGTTTATACAGATGAAAATAGTAATATCGTAAGAGTAAATTCCCACTTTACCAAGCTCTTCGGCTATACTTTAGAGGAAGTAAAAGGAAGAAATATAGATGATGGTATGATTCATGTTCCCGATTTGTTAGAAGAAGGGAAAAAATTAACTGAAGGATCATTAAAGAAAGATTTTTATTGCGAAACCATTAGAAAGAAGAAAGACGGAACTTTTTTCCTAGTAGCTATTTCCAGTTCTCAAGTTTTAATTGAGGGTCAGTTTAAAGGGCTTATAGCTTCATATCAAGATATAAGTGAACGTAAAAAATTAGAAGAAAAATTAAAAATGCTTGCCCATTATGATAATCTTACAACTGTCTGTAACAGGGGACATGGATTAGCTCTTCTTGACCAGCAAATAAAATTAGCCAAAAGAAATAAATCTTCTTTATTATTGGTTTATATAGATTTAGATGATTTTAAAAAGATTAATGATACTTTTGGACACAAAGAGGGAGATAAAGTTCTAAGAAACATTTCCCAAATGTTTGTCGATAATTTAAGGGAAATCGATATTATCATTCGACTTGGTGGAGATGAATTTTTATTAATTCTTCCGGATAGCAATATGAAGGATGCTCCGATCATTAAGGAAAAATTAAACGGGGCATTGAACAAAATGAATAAGAAGTCAGCTAAAAATTATCGAATCAGTTTTACCTCCGGTTTTTCCTGTTATAAATCGAAAGATTCTCAAAGCATGGATGAATTAATTCATTTGGCAGATAAAAGGATGTATAAAGAAAAGAAAATTAAAAAAATATTAGAAGAATAACCGGGCATCTAATTAACCAACCAGCCGGAATATATAATGTATTAAAAATATTTTTTACTTTTTAGGGAATAATCACAATATGAAGACAAAGGCTCTCTGTAAATGGTATCATGTCTGTCCCATGAAAAGATTTTTCGAAGAGGGAAAATTAGATAAGAAATGGATTGATGATTATTGTAAAGGGGATTATTATCAGTGTGTTCGAAGAAAAATGGAAAAAGAGGGTCGATATCATCCTGACAACATGCTTCCTGACGGGACAATTAATGAAGAATTAAAGATATAAAACAAGGAGAATTACTATGGTCGTTACCTATTCAATAACTGGCTTAATTCTATTTATATCTTTTATTATAAATAAACAAAAAACCTATAAGGCAATAAAGCTTGCTTTGGTAAAATTTAAGAAAATCGTGCCAACTTTTATTACCATGCTTATTTTTGTTTCAATCATTCTTTTTTTATTTCCTGATGAGGTTATCTCTAATTACTTGAGTAATAGCAGCAAGATCATTAGCCTACTTTTAGCCTCTCTTATCGGCTCAATCACTTTGATGCCTGGATTTGTTGCATTTCCCTTATCCGGGATTTTGCTGAGCAAGGGTGTTCCTTATATGGTTTTATCCTCATTTACCACCACCTTAATGATGGTGGGAATCATCACTTTTCCAATTGAAAGAGAATATTTCGGCGTAAAAGTAACCATCATAAGAAATATGGTTAGTTTTTTCATCGCTCTCACTGTAGCATTAGTAACCGGAATTTTCTTTGGAGAGGTATTTTGATAAAAAAAAATAATATAACAAGAATAATTTTTATATGCATTTATTTTCTTTTTTTGGCAATTTCTTTCTTTACAGGATATCAGCCTGGAAAAGAAATCGCTTTTAATTTATTTTCTTTTTTAGCATATATGCTTAAGATACTTCCATGCGCTTTTATCCTGATTGGTTTATTTGAAGTATGGGTCAAAAGAGAATTAATAGAAAAACATCTAGGAGAAGAATCCGGCATTAAAGGATATATCTGGATCACTCTCTTTGCCGGGACGATAGCCGGAGGGTTATTGGTGGCTTTTCCTATTGCTTATTCTCTATATAATAAAGGGGCAAAACTTAGTATTGTTTTTACCTATATAGGGGCTGCAGCAATTTGTAGAATCCCTATGACTTTGTTTGAAATTTCCTTTATGGGAGTAAAATTCAGCATGATTAGATTATTGGTTTCTCTACCTTTGGTTATTGTTACTTCCATTTTATTAGAAAAATATTTAATCAAAAAAAATTATAAGATGGTAAAAGGAAAGTAGAGAAAAATTTAAGAAATCTAGAAAAATATTAATAAAAGCTGATTCATGTAAAAAGAGAGGAGAAATAAATGAATAAAGTCGAAATTCCTTTAGAAGATTCACCGGTAGCCTCACCAGGCGTTCCAGTCTATTTAATTTCCTCCATCGATAAACATGGGATTAACAATATTGCTCCCTATGGAATGGTTATGCCGGTTGCCTATAATCCGCTCACATATATTGTAGGTTCAGATAAGGATAGAGATACATTCCGAAATATTGTAGATACCAAGGAATTTGTTTTAAACGTCCCTTCAACTTCCATGTTAGAAAAAGTAAACCTTACTGCAGTAAAATTTCCGGCAGAAATCGATGAATTTGAAAAGGCAAAATTAACGGCAATACCTGCTTTTCAGGTAAAACCATCTCTAATTTCAGAATGCAAAAGCCATTTTGAATGCAAATTACTGGATATTTATGAAATTAGTAAAACAAGAGTTGTTCTTGTTGGAAAAGTACTATCTGTGTCCATTGACCGCGAACTTTATTTAAAAGATTTTGCAAAACAAAAGGGACGATTGGATCCCTTATTTTATGCACATGGTGCATATTTTGGCTTAGGAAGATATGTCGGGAAAAGATAATCATTCAAAAAACAATAAGGAGCTAATATAAATCAAGTGAAAACCTATTTGGAATGTATACCCTGTTTTTTTAAACAGGCATTAGAAACTGCAATACTTACCGGAGTTGATGAAACCAAACAAAAAGAAATTATTGATGAATTATCTAAATTAATTCCAAAATTTTCACTAACGACCAGCCCTCCTGAAATGGGGAAAGAAATATATAGCTTGATTGGAAAAATATCCGGGGTAAAAGATCCGTACAAAGAAATTAAGAGAATGAGCAATAAAACTGCATTATCCCTCTATCCAAAACTAAAAAAAGAGATAAACTATTCGGAAGACAGGCTTTTAGCGGCAGTTAAATTGTCCATTATCGGTAATATTATTGATTACGGGGCCAAAAACACTTTAAATGTAGAAAAAGAAATCGAGCAGCTTTTTCAAGGGAATTTTACATTAAAACTTGAAAATAATCTAGCTGTTTTTAAATATAAACATTTTAAGGAAGCGTTAAATGGGGTAAGAACTATTCTTTTCCTGGCTGATAATGCCGGTGAGGTCGTTTTCGATCGATTATTAATTGAAGAATTAGTCGGGAAATTGCATAAAGATATTATTTATGTGGTAAAAGGGCATCCGGTAATTAATGACGCATTGATTGAAGATGCGCTCTTTTGTGGAATAAATCAAACTGCCCGCATTATTTCAAATGGCTCAAACGCTCCCGGAACAATACTAAAAGATTGCTCACCCGAAATGGTGGCTTTGTATCAAAATGCAGACTTTATTATCAGCAAAGGGCAGGGAAATTACGAATCTCTCTCCGAAGAAGATAGACCAATATTTTTTCTATTCAGGGCGAAGTGTCCGGTAATTGCCAAAGACGTAGGGTGCAATATAGGAGATATGGTATTAAAAAGTAGGCGAGAGTAAGTATCACATAAAGGGCATAAAGAGGACGTCCCCTTTATGGTAGGCAGGTGAAAATCGGTTATAAATATTTTAAAAAATTCAGAGACTACTTACATATTATTAATATATGTATCTGAAGATTTAAAAATTAAAGTAGGTCAATTAGGAGAAACATCTTTTAAAAAAGGAGATTATATTTATATTGGTTCAGCTAAAGGTTACTTAGAGGCCAGGTTGAGAAGGCATTTAAAGAAAGATAAGAAGACTTTTTAGCATATAGATTATCTTTTAAAAAATAGAAGAACTCAAATTTCAAAAATTTGGGTAATTCCTAAATCAATTGAATGCGAGATAGCTGAGGTATTTAATAAAGAACCTATTTGCGAGTTAATTAAAAAAGGTTTTGGCTCTTCAGATTGTAATTGTCTTACTCATTTATTTTATATAAAAAATAAAAAACGAACAGAATAAATTTTAAAAGAAATGGATTTTTCGAAAAGAACCGAATCCGGAAGCCATGATAATTTTTAATAAAAAAATATTTCGAAATTATTTGACAAATAAAAATTAATAACTTAAAATGATATTGAGACTTAATTGCAATAAGAAGTGAGGAGATTTGATTGATTATTGCAGAAAAAAAATTCGAAGAATTTCTAAAATCAAAAGAGTTAAAATATACTTCCGAAAGAAAATTTATTTTAAAAGCAGTATTTTCATTCCATAAGCACTTTAATGTAGAGGAACTTTTTGAAAAATTACGTGAACAGGGAAATCATATATCCCGAGCTACTATATATAGGGCTATCCCCCTATTGCTACAAAGTGGGCTGATTACCGAAGCCCTTCGCTGTAAAGATAAAACAAGTTATGAAAATATTTTTAATAAAAAACATCATGATCACCTCGTTTGTATCAATTGTGGAAAAATTATTGAGTTTTGTAATGAAAAAATAGAAAAATTACAGGGAGAAGTTTGTAAACAACATAATTTTATACCCTTAGAACATAGATTAGGAATTAAAGGCTATTGTGAAGATTGTTATAAAAAATTGAAAAAAGAGGGAAAGTAATTTTTTTTAGCTTATTATTGAGAATGAGTCTCATTATAAATTATTAAATAAAATGGAGGTAAAAAATTGAATCCTAAATTTCTTTATGAATTACAACCAGGAGATTGGGCAAGAATTATTAATATTGAAGGAGGACAGGGCTTTAGACAGAGGTTATATTTAAGGGGAATAAAAGAAGGGGATAATGTTCGTATGGTATCCTCAATACAAGGTCCGGTGGTGGTAGAAGTGAATAGAGGCATAATTGCGTTGGGTAGAGGTATGGCCCGAAAAATTAGAATAATAAAAGGAAGGTGAAGACATGGAAAAGAAACTATCTGAAATGAATTATGAAGAAGAAGGCAGGGTAAAAAGTATTGAACAGGATTTGAAAAATAAGGTAGCTGGAATGGGAATAAGAGTGGGTAAGAATCTTAAAATGATTACCAAACATCCTCTGAAAGGTCCAGTAGTAATAGAGGTCAATGCAGCTCATACCTCCTTGGCATTAAGCATAGCTAATAAAATTGTCGTGGAGGTGAAAAAATGAAAAAAATATTATTAATGGGAAATCCCAATGTTGGCAAAAGTGTATTTTTTAATCGACTAACTGGAGCAAATGTTATTGAATCCAATTATCCTGGTACTACCGTTGATTATACTAAAGGGTATATAAGAAAATTTGATGAAGATTTTGAGATTATTGATGTGCCTGGTACATTTTCTTTGGAACCAAAAGACAAAGCTGAAGAAGTAGCTGTAAAGATGTTAGAAGAAGAAAAAGGGGCTTTAGTAATTTGTGTAATTGATGCTTCTAAGATAGAGCGAGGACTTTATCTTGCATTAGAAATAATAGAGAGAGGTTATCCAGTTGTAGTGGCGCTTAATATGTGGGATGTCGCTGAAGATAAAAAAATACAGATTAATATAGAGAAATTAAAAAGCATTCTTAATATTCCGGTAATACCAACAATTGCTATAAGTGGTAAAGGGTTTAAAGAAGTAATGTTAAGTATAAAAAAAGCAGCCTCAGTTGAAGTAAATGAAATTATGGAAAAGGCAGGTGAGATAAAATGAGATTAACTGCTGATGAACGGTGGAATTTAATTGAAGAAATATCTAATAAAGTGCTAACTTATGGTAAATTCAAACATACTTTAAAAGACGCATTGGGAGAACTGACCGTTAAGCCTTTAACCGGCATTCCCATTGCTATAGTTGTATTATATGGTTTTTGGAGTGTATTTTCCTCTTTTGCCGGAACACTATGTACTGATGGATTTTTTGTCAAATTGTTTGATGGACATTTTTTACCCTGGATACAGTCAATTTTTCCCGGTAAAGGTGGATGGATTTACTATATCTTTGTAGGAGACCCAGTAGCAGATAATTGCTTTGAAGCTTTTGGAGTTCTAACTTCCGGATTGTTTGTAGCTATAGGAGTTGTTCTGCCGGCAATATTTATATTTTATTTGATGATGGCGTTATTAGAAGATGTGGGCTATATGCCTCGACTGGCTGTACTTGTAGATACTATATTTCATAGAATCGGTTTGCATGGGTATGCTATTATTCCTTCCATTCTTGCCTTAGGTTGCAATGTACCTGCAGTAACGGCAACTCGAATTTTAGAAACAAAAAAACAACGTTTTATAATGATGACCTTGTTGGCAATATTTATTCCTTGTGGTGCTCAACTGGGAATTATGCAAGAGGTGATTCCTGAGAGTATAGGTATAGTTTTGCTATACTTAATTTTCGGATATTTCCTTTTTGGTTTTATCTTAAATAAAATTGTTCCGGGTAAATCCCCTGAAATTCTAATTGATGTCCCTCCTTATCAAAAACCCTTATGGAATAATATATCAAGAAAACTACGGATGAGATTAGGAGGCTTTTTAAAAATTGCAGTTCCCTTTGTGTTATTTGGTTGTGCAATAGTAAACATTCTATATCTTACCGGAACTATAGATTGGTTAGCAAAAACACTAGCACCACTTCTTACTGGTTGGTTTGGAGTTCCTGGTGAAACAGTAGGACCTTTGATTGCTGCATTTTTAAGAAAGGATCTTGCGGTTGCCCAACTTAATGTGATTGAAATGAGTAAATATCAAATGATAACTTCTGTTGTACTTGTTTCCATCTATTTTCCCTGTATAGCAACATTTGTGATGTTACTCAAAGAAGGGTGGAAAAACCTTTTGGGTAGTTTAGCAGTCTTGTTGACAGTAATATTTTTTTATGGTGGCTTAATAAATGTAATTTGGAAATTATTGGGGGTACAATAAAATGAATGAAAAAATTGGAAGAGTATATTTTGGAATTTTAGGAATTATTACTTTAATTTTTGGGATTAGTGATTTAATAGTAACAATGGGCGGTAATGATTTTTCTTGGAGTATTCTTGAGATCTCCAGTGAAATGTTTAGAGGGGGATGGGGAGGACTTATTGTAATATCTGCCGGACTCTTTTATTTGTCCAGTCTTAAGAATTTTTTAGAGATTCACCAACTTTCTAAGGCATTAATGGGGAGTATATTGATATGGATACTGGCGGGAACTGATATATTTGTAAGGATTACAGAGTCAATTCCTGGTGGAGAAGAGGGTCCTTGGTTTAATTCTTTAGAGGGGTTTTTGAGTAACTATGTACCTCCTTATCCATCGGTAATATTTCTGTTACCATTTTCTTTAATAATATTATTTTTTGTTAGCAAAATAAAAAAAGCTTAATTTTTTTATGTTAAAATTAAAGTAGTCAGCAAAAGATGAAAATTATCTCCCAATATAAAAAATAGGTCTAAGATTAAAAAAGAGTTAATAAGTTACCATTCTATTAACTCTTAAATAGAAAATGTCTTTTATTGATTTATATGATGGTCTTATAACAAATTTTTTAAATAAAGATCTTATTCTTTTACATTGCTGGAATTATAACTAGCTAAAAAGAGCGGATGAAGCTCTGCTGCTTGCAGGGTACTTTATTTTAAGTCACACACAAGATGCGGGTAAGAATTCAAATTCTGTAACCGAAGGAAGCAAATTTTTTTAGAAGTATTACTATTTGGTATGGGAATCGACAAGGAGAAAATGCTTTTCTCTCTCATCTCCCTATAGATGTGATACAAGGTCTCTTAAAAAATAAATGTATTAAAATATAAGAAATAGAAAGGTCGATAGTAACTAATTTAGATATTAAATATTTAATTATTATAAACATATTATACGAGGAGACAAAGAAACGAAAACAGTAATAATTTATAGTGATGAACTGAAAAATTATGATTTTGGAGAAGGGCACCCGTTTAGAAGTGACAGATTTGAAAGATTTCTAGAATTGTTTAAAGAAAAACTTGGCAAAGATAAACGTTTTGAATTGATAGAAAATATTACTTTAGCTACTGATGAAGAATTGAAGTTTTGGCACAGTAAAGATTATATTAAGACTATGAAAGATGCCTCTCAAGGAAAAGCTGTATCTAATCTATTCAGATTTATAAGCGGGGACAATGTAAACCCCTCTACTAAAAAATTACCTCAAGGGATAGAAGAAGGAGCTAGAGCTGTAGTGAAAAATTCGCTTTTAGCAATAGATTATATTCAGCAAAGGAAAACTGAAAAAGCAGTAGGTATTGGTGGTGGATTACATCATGCAATGTCGACTTATGGAGAAGGTTTTTGCGTTTATAATGATGTGGTTATAGCTGCTAAGTATGCTATAGAAAAATATAACCTAAAAAGAGTTTTAATTTTGGATACCGATGCTCACGCAGGAAACGGAACTTGTAAGGCTTTTTATTCTGACCCAAAAGTTTTATTTGTCGATACTCACCAAAAAGGTATTTATCCAGGAACAGGCTCGGTTGATGAAATCGGTGAGGGAAAAGGAAAAGGATTTACTGTTAATCTTCCTTTGGAAGCCGGAACAGGAGATAAAGCATATGAACTAATTTTTGATGAAATAATCTTTCCTTTGGCCAGAGAATATAAACCCCAGATGATTATCAGATACGGAGGTTCTGATCCTTATTTCGATGATGGACTAACTAATTTAGGCTTGTCTTTTGATGGTTTTGAAATGATAGGAAAGAAAGTTAGAGAAATAAGCAGCGAACTTTGTAATAATCGCTCGGTTGATTTACTTTGTTCAGGTTATAACTTAGAGGTTTTGCCAAAAGTATGGTTGACCTTGGTAGCGGCTATCAGCGGAGTGAAAATTAATTTTAAAGAATCAGTCCCTGATATAAGAGACAGAAAAATCGCTGAAACAAAGAATTTAATAAAGAAAGTAAAAGAAAAATTGACTCCCTATTGGGAATCTATTAAAGAAGAGACTTGAGAAATATATTGAAAATTGATAAAGTTTTAAGAATACGAGAAAGAGAAAAATGGAAAAGGGGCAACCCCGAGAAGTAGAAGGAGTTAGTAAGTTTATAAAAAATAAATTTTTGAGGGGAGTGAGATAAGAACGGAAAGAATAAAATCTACAAATAAAATATTATTAAGGAGGTAGTTCAATGATTAATAGACCAAAACTTAACCAGATAAGACATCTAGGAAGAGGAGTGACTGAGAAGTTGAGTAGAATGCTTTACGAGCATGGTCCCGGTAATGGTACATTTCTGGGACTTCCTTTTGATCAATTAATTGAACATGGACCAGGTCATGAATGGAAGTGGGAAAGAGCAGCTAAGCCAGGCTCAGTGATAGAATTGGCTAATCGAGGTGATTTTTCAGCTCTGGTACTATCTGTAGGTCAAGCTCAGAAGTATCAACATGATATTAATCCTTCTGTTCCTTTAGTGGTAAAACTGGATGGTCATTTCTATACCGGAAAAGCAAATATAGAAAATTATCCTCGTCCCACTATGTTTGGTTCAGTAGAGGACGCTCTGGAAGTGGGAGCAGCAGCAGTGGGTTTATCTTTTTATCTGGGTTCTCGACAGACTGGAGAAGATGTAGAGAGAATAGGGAAAATAAGAGAGGAAGCTCACCACAGTGGATTACCTTTAGTTTTATGGAGTTATCCTAGAGGGCCAGTACCTGATTCTACTAAAAAGGATAGTTTATTGTGGTGTCACTATGCGGTTTCTGCTGCTGAATCTTTAGGAGCAGATATAGTAAAAACAAAGTTCCCCTCGGTGGTAGAACCCAAGAAAAGAGAGAACTACGAAGAGTTTATAAAAGAGGAATACTTTACCAAGATACCTGAAGCAGTAAAGTATATAGAACTTGAGCCAGACAGAGGAAAGCTGGTGGATTATGAAAAAAAGATGGAAGAAGAACAAAAAAAACCGAATTATGATTCTCTTCTGACTAAAGAGCAACATATTGAGAGAGCTAAGATTGTAGTGGGGGCTGGAACCAGGACTTTTGTGATTTTCTCCGGGGGACCGAGAATAACTGGAGAGGCAAAAATCGCTTTGGAGAATTTAACTGAGATAATAATGGAAGCAGGTGGTGAAGGAAGGATCATTGGCAGAAATTTGTGGGGAGTTCCTACTGAGGCTGGCCTTGAATATGCAGACGCAGTGAAAAAAGTTATGCAGAATGAGAATTATAGAAGATAGTTTTCTATAAGAATCGAAGGAGGTGGCGTACTAGGCGACGCCTCCAAGCAAATTAAAAAAGGTTTAAAATAAGCGGTCTGATTTTTGGCCGCTTTTTATATTAAGCTTGTTTTCATTTCAAGTAGTGATAAACTAAATAAGAGAACTTTAAAAAGAGGTTAAAAATGAAAAATAATATAAAAAATTATACAGAAGAGAGATGTAAAGAGATTTTAAAAAAAACTGGTATTGAGGAAGGTCAAATTGTTCTGGATTTTGGATGTGGTGGAGGAAATTATACTATTCCTGTAGCAAAGATAATCGGAAATAAAGGAAAAGTATATGCCGTAGATGAAGATGGATACAAATTAAAAGACTTACAAGAGAAAGCTAAATCAGCTAATCTCCACAATATAGAAACAATAAAAACCTCTGGAGAGTTGAACTTTGAATTTGAAGATGGTGCTTTTGATGCGGTCTTGCTCTATGACATTTTCTGGTATTTCTCACTGCAAAGTCCGGAATTATTAGAATTGTTGAAGGGGGTTTATAGAGTTTTAAAACCAGATGGTTTAATTTCGGTTTATCCTGAACATATTGAAACAGAAAAGCTTAAGCAAAAGATGGAGAAATCTGGTTTTCATTTGGTAAACAGGTTTCGAGGAAAAATTATCCACGAGGGTAGACCTGAGCAAGGTCAAATATTAAATTTTAGAAAGGAGTAAAAAAATAATTAAAGTTGAACAGAAAAATCAACAGGAATTCACAGTGAAAGTGGAAGAGAAAGAATATAATGTAGGTTTAGATGATGAGTATTGGCAAGATTTAACCGGAGGTAAAATAGGTAAAGAAGAATTAATCAAAAAGTCCTTTAAGTTTTTATTAGAGAGGGAACCTAAAGAATCTATTTTTTCCAGATTTAATTTAAGAGTTATTAGCCAATATTTTCCAGAATTTGAGGAAGAAATAAGGAAACAATAATATAGAGAGGAACCAAAAATTATGGGTATTATACTTCCAAAACAATTAGGGACTGAGGAAGGTAAATTACTTTTTCAGAAATCAGAAGAAGTAGAGGATTTTGATCAAGGAAGAGAAATAGTAGATTCATTAAAGAAAACTTTAGAGCATTATGGAGGAGTTGGATTAGCTGCTCCCCAAATAGGAATTTCTCGGAGAGTATTTGTTGTGAATATCATGCCAACCAAAAATTATCCCCAGTTACCTGAGATCGGATTCTGTGCTTACTTAAACCCAGAAATTATAGCTGTATCTTCAGAAGTTAATAGTGATTTGGAAGGATGTTTAAGTATATTTTATGCTACCCTTTATGGACAGGTGGAGAGATCGAGTTGGGCTAGGCTGAAATATCGAGATATTAAAGGGGAAGAGCAGATAGAAGAAATTAATCATCCCTTTCATACCAGAGTAGTTTTACATGAGAATGATCATTTAGATGGTAAGGTATTTTTGCAGCGAATGAAAGAAGAAGATTTTTCAAAATTATATTGGGAAGAGAATTTGGATATCAGAAAAAGAAGTTCAGTGTGAATAGCTGTTTTAGAATCAATTGGATTTAAAAGATTTTCAGAAAGGAAAAAGGCCTATACTTAAGAACGGTGGAAGATAGTATCGCCCAAATTAAGAGGACATTTTGAATATCTTACTAAGTTATTAAGATAATGCACAAAGATTTTGACGGTGTTTGTGGTTAGGTAGCTTCCTTTGGAAGTTTTACTTTTCGGGTCATATAACAGTGGATAAAAGGAAAATTAAAGATTTTCTAAATTTGTCTATCGGCAAGTTTTCTTCTATCCGTAAAAGGTTATATAATAAAAAGGAAGTACGATTATGAAAGTTATTATTATTTACAATATCAATGCTTTTAGAGAAGATCTTCAGTCTGATTGGTGATTTTATGTTTTAATAAAGTTTTTATTTTACATGCTCATTTTGATCATACCTGAGAACACAAGTTTTACTTGAGAAGGTTCAGGAAATATCATAAGGGAGAGAACTGAGATGCGTATAACGAAAGAGGCTATGCTATACGAAAAACTGCCAGAGGGCAAGGTGCGCTGCAACCTGTGTGCTCATCGTTGCGTTATCGCCGATGGCAAGAAGGGTATCTGTCAGGTTCGGGAAAACCGGGGCGGAACTCTCTACTCGTTGGTTTATGGACGTACTATCATCCAGCATGTGGACCCAGTGGAGAAGAAACCACTGTTTCATTTTCACCCCGGCTCAACCGCCTACTCCATCGCTACTCCAGGATGTAACTTCCGTTGCCGTTGGTGTCAGAATTGGGATATCTCCCAAATGGTCCATGATAGGCATTTCATTATGGGGGAGGAGGCAAGTCTTGAACAGGTTGTTGCTGCAGCTCAAAAGGCTGACTGCCGCAGCATTACCTACACCTATACCGAGCCGACCATCTTCTTTGAGTATGCCTATGATACGGCTCGCCTGGCCCACGAGGCAGGGTTGGCCAACCTATATATCACCAACGGTTACATGACCGAGGAGATGCTGGAGACCTTTCAGCCTTATTTGGACGCAGCCAATGTGGATCTTAAAGCCTTTCGCGACAAGACTTACCGAAAGTATGTCGGGGCGCGGCTGCAGCCAGTGTTGGACACAATGAAATTAATGAAGCGGCTGGGCATCTGGCTGGAGGTGACCACTCTGGTCATTCCCGGCATCAACGATGATGAAGGAGAGCTGAAGGACGCAGCAGATTTCGTAGCTAACGAGTTGGGGGTGGATACTCCCTGGCACATAAGTCGTTTCTTCCCGGATTACAAGATGACCGATGTGTTCCCCACGCCTGTTGAGACACTGGACCGAGCTCGGGAAATCGGACTGGAAGCGGGATTGCGGTATGTTTATGTAGGTAACGTGCCTGGTGAGGCCAATACAGTATGTCATAAGTGTGGGCAGATACTGATTCGACGTCTTGGCTACCGGATTCTGGAGAACCGCGTTCAACCGAATGGTCGCTGCCCCAACTGTGGTATGCCGGTGGCTGGCGTGGGGATGGGATAAGATAGACGGAGATAGATAACTCGATTCGATTGTTTCGGATCCTTGAAAGATATGGAAGTAATATGGTTAAAAAATCTAATATTATAAAAATAGTAAAGGAAGATATTTTAAAAATATTAAGCGAAAGAAAAGGAAAGGTTTCATTGAATATCATCAAAGAGGAAATTAAAGTTTCTTATTCTTTTGTATTTGAAGCGATTGAAGAACTAAAAAAAGAGGGGTTGATTCAATCCCAGCAAAGTTTTTTTAAATTGACAGATAATGGAGAAGAAAATGCAAAAGATATTTTAAAAAAACAAGAACCGAAAACGAGGCACATAAGATAGCTAATATCCTTGAACATTATGTTTCTGAAGAAGTTCTCAACAACATAAAAAAATTATCTACATTAAAAATATTCTTGCTAAAAGCTGGATTAGGATGAAGGATTTTGTGTATATAGTTATATCATTGCTAATACTTGGAGGAATAGTTTACGGAATTTTGGATATATCTGGTTTTACTAATATTATAGTGAAGCCACTTTCGCCAATCACTAATCTGTTAGGATTGCCAGCTGTAG
>CAZMLS010000017.1:0-10426 GCA_964567215.1 uncultured Atribacterota bacterium
TCTCTTAATAATTAATTGTATATAAATCTTTTTAGATATAAGGATTTTATAGTTTTCCTATTAAACTTAAATATGCAGAATAACAAAAAAAAAGGAAAATAAAATAAAAAAGTGAGGAGGTGAAGCATATACAACCACTTTTTTTACTAGTTCAATATAATTAAAGGAGAATTTTTATGTTAAAAAAGAAAAGTTTAATTTTAGTTTTAACGGTAGTTTTAGTTTTGGCTTTTTCTTTAAGCATAGGTTATGCTAAAGAAAAAGTGCTGGTTATAGGGATGGATACCAGCCCCATAGTCTCTTTGGACCCGGCTAAGGCATACGAATTTGAAGGAAGTTGGATATTAGATAATGTCTATGACAAATTAGTCAGATTTAAACCCGGATCCGCCAGTGAAATTGAAGCAGGGATTGCGGAGTCATGGGAATTTGGTGACAAGATGATAACCTTTACTATTAGAGAAGGTGCAAAATTTTCTAATGGTAATCCTGTAAACGCAGAAGCAGTAGCTTATTCATTAAAAAGAGTGGTAAAATTAGCTCAAGCTCCCTCATGGGTTATTACTCAATTTGGAGTAACCGAAGATTCTATTAAAGCCATTGGTAATAAAGTTCAGATAACCATGGATAAAGCCTACTCCCCAAGTTTAGTCTTATCATGTATGACCTATTCCGTTACCGGGACAGTTGACCCTAAACTTGCTGAAGATAATGCCAAAGAAGAAGATATGGGAATGGCTTATTTATCAGAAAATTCAGCAGGAAGTGGTCCTTTTGTATTAACCAGCTGGGAGAAAAACCAAAAAATAATCTTTGAACGCAACGAAAATTATTGGGGGCCAAAACCGGAATTAGATAAAATTATAATCATAGATATTCCTGAATCTTCCAGCCAACTCCTTCAACTTAAAGGCGGTTCTATCGATCTTGCCTGGAATCTCGAACATGACCAAATCCCGGACATAGAAAAAACCGAAGGAGTCTATGTCGTTTCTAAACCGCAATTCAAATTAATTTATCTTTCTATGAATGGAGAAATTGCACCCACAAATAACGTTTTGGTTAGAAGGGCTGTTAAATCTGCAATAGATACTGACGCAATTATAAAAGCAGTAGGTGGCGGGGTAACTCCACTTCACAGTTTTGTTCCTAAGGGCATGTTTGGTTATTATGAAGGAGACGAATTCCCATATGACCCTGAAAAAGCCAAAGAATTGCTTAAAGAAGCAGGATATCCTAACGGTTTTGAAATGACTTTGACCGTTCCTGATTTCTTATCTACCGAAGGAACAGTAGTAAAAGCATATCTGGAGCAGGTAGGCATAAAGACCAATTTGGAAGTAATCGCTTACACTACTCTATTAGGTAAATATAGAAAAAAGGGACTCGAGATGGTTATTGCCCGATGGGGAGCTGATTATGCAGACCCAGATGCTAATGCCAAACCATTTGCCCATTGTCGAACCACTTCAGATGATGCAAAAATAAAACAATTGGCCTGGAGAAATGCTTATGCCAATCCCGAAATGACTGACATGGTGGAAGAAGCTGCCTTTATTCAGGATAGAGAAAAGAGAGAGCAAGTATATATAGACTTACAGGAAAAATGGCAAAGTGAAGGGGTATTTGAACCACTATATCAAATGAATATTCAACTGGGATTAAGTGATAAAGTGGGTAATTTTATTTTGAATGAATTAACTCAAACCCCATGGGCACTTATAACTTTGGAATAACAAACAGTATATCTGAATAATTTTTTAAAATGCAAATAAAAAGTGACCAAGTAGATATGTAGTAATAGTAGCTGCCAGCTATACCGCATGTACCGGAAAAATTGATGATATATGCGGTATAGCTAAATTATCAATAAACAAAAAATCCACAAATATTACCTTATTATCTTAAAGAATAATAAAGTTAAGAATGGAATTATTAATCAAAGATGTTAAAATATTTAATAAAAAGACTTATGTTATTCGTTATTGTTATTTTTGGAGTAGTAACCGTTACTTTTTTTCTTTCCCACGTTATCCCCGCCGACCCGGTAGGCGCAATTTTAGGTGAAAATGCTCCCCAGGAATTAGTGGAAAAAATGGAAAGAGAGCTGGGTCTGGATTTACCTTTAGATCAACAATACATTCGTTATCTTAAAGGAATAATAAATTGGGATTTCGGAATGTCTTTGAGAACTCAAAGACCGGTTTCAAAAGATATGCGGATATATTTCCCCGCTACTATGGAATTAGCATTTTTTGCTTTATTTATTGCAATCATCTTAGGTGTTGCCATCGGTATAATTTCTGCTGTAAAAAGAAACCAATTACCTGACAATATAAGCCGGATATTTTCTTTGATAGGAATATCAATGCCGGCTTTTTGGCTGGGCCTGTTATTTATTTTAATTTTATATTATCATTTGGGTTTAATCCCTGCCGGAGGGAGATTATCTCCCAGTATTTCACCCCCACCTATGGTCAGTGGATTGTATTTATTGGATAGCCTGATTGCCGGGGAATTTAAAACATTTTGGGATGCCCTTTATCATTTATTAGGACCCGGTTTGGTTTTAGGGTGGATTCAAACAGCTTATATATGTAGAGTTACTCGCTCATCAATGCTTGAGGTGCTTAATGAGGAATATATAAGAACCGCTCGGGTAAAGGGATTAAAAGAAAAAATAGTCATCTTCAGACATGCTTTTAAAAATGCTTTAATTCCGGTAATAACTATGGTGGGAATATCTTTCGGATATCTTTTGGAAGGATCGGTTTTAACCGAAACGGTATTTGGATATCCTGGTCTGGGAAGATATGCCGTAAATTCTTTTTTATCACTTGATTTAAATTCAGTAATCGGTTCAGTTACCTTGATTGCAATTTGTTATGCATCAAGTAATTTAATCGTTGACATGCTTTATGCAGTCCTGGATCCCAGGATTAAATATTAAGGAGGGGTAAGCAGCTTGAATAAGGACATTTCACAAAATTGGATAGCTTCCTGGCAAAAAAGACACTCTTCGGAAGTCTCTGATGTTAAAGAGACCCTTTATTTAATTAAAAAGAGTCCCATGACTATGATAGGTTTAGCCATAATTTTGATATTAGTTACTGTCGCAATATTCGCTCCCTATATTGCTCCTTATAATCCTGTAACCATGAATTTAGATAAGAGGTTAGCGCCTCCCTCAAAAGACAATTTATTGGGGACAGATGAATTGGGCAGAGACATTCTTTCCCGGATAATCTATGGTGCAGGTGTAGCCCTAAAGATTATATTTATTGTTTTAGCTATAGATTTACCTTTAGGTATATTGCTCGGGCTTATGGCCGGTTATTTTGGAGGATGGATTGATGAAATCATCATGAGAATTGCAGATATATTTATGGCTTTTCCACGTCTTATCCTGGCGATGGCTATTGGAACTGCGCTGGGACCAAATCTTAAAAACACCATGATAGCCATTGCTTTGACCATGTGGCCGGTCTATGCCAGATTGGCTCGGGGAGAAACCTTAAGTATTAAGGAAAGAACTTTTATTGAAGCAGAAAGAGCTTTGGGAAGTTCTAATCTTAAAATATTGATTTTTAATATATTACCCCTTTGTTTTTCTACACTAATTGTTCGGGCTACCCTGGATATGGGAAATATCATCCGTATTGCTGCGGGAATGAGCTTTCTGGGTTTGGGAGCTCAACCACCTACTCCGGATTGGGGATTAATGATAAGTTCGGGGAGGAATTTTTTAATCAATCAATGGTGGGTTCCTACTTTTCCCGGTTTTGCCATTTTATTGACGGTTTTTGGTTTTAATTTACTCGGAGATGGAATAAGAGATATATCTGACCCCCATCTTAGAAGAGGAAAGAAATAATGGTTCAAGAATTATTATTAGAAATAAAAGATTTAGAGGTTAATTTTCACACTTACCGGGGCATTGTAAAAGCTTTAAATGGCGTTAATCTGAAAATTAATAAAGGTGAATTTTTTGGTTTGGTTGGAGAAACCGGTTGCGGGAAGAGTGTAACTGCTTCTGCTGTTCTTAATTTAGTACAGAATCCCGGACAAATTGAAAAAGGAGAAATCATTTTTCAAGGAAAAGACCTGTTGAAAATGGACAAGGAAGAAATTAGAGAAGATATTCGCGGTAAAGAGATAACCATGATAATGCAATATCCAATTGCTGCATTAAATCCGGTAGTCAATAATGGAGAGCAGATTTCCGAAGCGCTCATAGCAAATAAAAATATGACTAAGGATGAAGCAAAAAAGAGAACTATCGAATTATTAAGAGATGTAAATATTCCTGAACCAGAAAAGATTGCCCGGCAATATCCTCACCAATTATCCGGAGGGATGGCACAAAGGGTGATGATTGCCATGATGTTATCTACCAAACCCTCTTTGCTTATTGCTGATGAGCCGACTACCGCTTTGGATGTTTCCATTCAAGCTCAGGTACTGAACTTATTAAAAGATTTAGTTGTAAAACATAATACAACTATTTGGTTAATTACTCATGACCTTTCAGTAGTTGCTGAGACTTGTGATCGTGTAGGTGTAATGTATGCCGGAGATATGGTGGAAATAGGTGAAGTAAATCAGATCATTAATAATCCCAGGCATCCTTATACCAAAGGATTAATTAATGCTATTCCTTCTGAGCAAAGCAGGGAATTGATAGAGATAAAAGGGAGCGTTCCTGATTTGGTGGAACCTCCTTCGGGATGTAGGTTTCATCCCCGTTGTAATTATGCTAAACCTATTTGCAAAAAAGCGAAACCGCAAATGCTGGAGATAGAAAAAAATCATTTTGCAGCTTGTTTTTTATATGGAAAACAAAGAGAAGAATAAAAAAGATATTTCTAATAATATATGGAGAAGAAGATGGAAGAATTAATGCAGCTTAAAGAAATAAAAAAATATTTTCCCTGGAAAAAAAAAGAATATGTAAAAGCGGTTGACGGTGTTTCTCTTTTGATTAACAAAAGAGAAATTTTTGGATTAGTTGGTGAATCCGGTTCAGGAAAAACAACTTTGGGAAGAGTAATGCTTCGTTTGATTGAACCTACTTCCGGCTCTATTTTCTATCACGGGAAAGAAATAAGTAAAATTAAAAAAATAGATAAAGAACTGCGAAAGAAAATGCAAATTGTTTTTCAGGATCCTTATTCCTCTTTACATCCAAGAAAAAAGATAAAGGATATTATAGGCAGTGGATTAAAGACTCATCACATGGTTAAAAATGAAGAGGAACTGATTAATAAAATCGAAAGTTTTTTAAATTTAGTAGGTATGGGCAAAGAGCACCTCTATCGTTATCCTCATGAACTTTCGGGAGGACAGAGACAAAGGATCGCTATTGCTCGGGCTTTAATCCTAAATCCGGAATTTGTAGTATTAGATGAACCAACTTCTTCTCTGGATGTTTCAGTTCAAGCTGAAATTTTAAATTTATTGAAGAAATTAAGGGAAGAACTAAATCTTACCTATATATTTATTACCCACGACTTGCTTCTGACACGGATTTTCACTAAAAAAACTGCTATTATGTATTTGGGTAAAATCATGGAATACGGGGACACAGAGAGCGTCTTTAAAAATCCCCTACACCCCTATACCAGAGCATTGTTTTCAGTCATTCCCAGACTTGATGCTAAAATGAGGAGTAAGAAAATTATTCTTAAAGGAGAGATACCGAGCCCGATAAATCCACCTCTGGGCTGCCGATTTCATACCAGGTGTATAAAAAAAATTGGAGAGATTTGCGAAAAGATTTCACCATGTCTAACAGAAATAGAAGACAACCACTTTGTAGCCTGTCATTTGTATAAAAATTGTTAAGGAGACGGTTCTACTGACAATTTTTAATCTTTTACCAGTAATAAATTGTCAGTTGAACCGTCTCCTCTGACATGTTTTTCTTTGTAGAAATAATATAAGAAATTGAAAAGGGAAGCAGGGTAAAAAGATAATAAAATAGTATTTTAGAACAAGATAAATTAAAGAAGGAAAAAAACATGATATCTAAAAGTATTCTTATCGAAACAAAAAATAAAATCGGAATCATTATTTTAAATCAACCGGAAAGGCGAAATACTTTTGATGTTCCTTTCGCAAAGGAGTTGAATACCGCACTATTGCAGCTTGATAATGATGACGATATTCGAGTCATTGTTATAAAAGCTGCCGGAAAACATTTTTCCACCGGTATTTCATTGGATGAGTTTAAGAACAAAACAGCCGCAGAATATAGGGAATTTATTCATCTAATGGATGAGCACAATCACACTATATCCAGAATGAAGAAACTGGTGATTACCTCTGTCAAAGGTTACGCAGTGGCAAATGGGGCAGGATTAGTCTACGCCAGTGATTTTTCCATTGCTGCCGAAGACGCCAAGTTCGGAACGACCGCCATCAATCTTGGTCTTATTTGCCTGGGACCGGCAGTTCCGTTATCCCGGTTAGTTGGAAGAAAAAAAACTTTGGAATTAATTTTGGGCGGTGATATTATATCTGCACAAGAAGCAGAAAAACTGGGATTGGTCAATCATGTTGTCCCTCCGGAAGAACTCGAAGAAAAAACTATAACGTGGGCAGAAAAATTTGCCAAAAAAAGTCCGCTGGCATTGGAAATTGGAAAACGGGGGATTTACCAGATGCAGGATTTACCGTATCATGAAGCGATTGATTATATGGGAGAACTATTTGCTTCATTGTGTTTGACCGAAGATGCACAAGAAGGAGTACGGGCTTTTCTTGAAAAAAGAAATCCTAATTGGAAAAAGCAATAAATATTTTTATTATAAGGAAATATAATATTTATTAAACATATTTTATAGAATATGGTAAAATAGGTTTAATAGATGAAAGAAAAAATATTTCAACAGGGTATTTTAAAATTCGTAGGAAGAAATTTTAATATAAAAGGATTATTTTTTATTCGGGAAATTAAAAATGAAAATACTTTTGGTTCATCCGGAATATCCAGACACTTTCTGGAGTTTTAAATATGCACTAAAATTTATCTCTAAAAAAGCAATTTACCCTCCCCTGGGGTTATTGACTGTAGCTGCTCTAATTCCTCAACATTGGCAGAAAAAATTGATAGACATGACAATAACTTCATTAGAAGAAAGTGACATTAAATGGGCTGATTACGTATTTATTGGTGCCATGTCTATTCAAAAGGAATCAGTGATTAAAATTATTAACAAATGCAAAAAGCTGGGAGCTAAAGTTGTTGCTGGAGGCCCACTTTTTACATCCGGGTATGAAGATTTTAATAATGTAGATCATTTTGTACTTAATGAAGCCGAAATTACCCTACCTTGTTTTTTAAAAGATTTAGAAGAAGGTCATCCCAAACATGTTTATACTTCAAAACAATGGGCAGATATTACAAAAACCCCCATTCCCCTTTGGAAATTAGTTGATATAAATGAATATGCATCTATGTGTATTCAATATTCTCGAGGATGTCCCTTTGATTGTGAATTTTGTGATGTTACTTTACTCTTCGGACACAAGATGAGACTGAAAACCAGCAATCAATTATTAGCAGAATTAGAAAGTCTCTATCTGCAGGGCTGGAGGGGTGGAATATTCATTGTTGATGATAATTTTATAGGAAATAAAAAAGAGTTGAAGAATAACCTGTTGCCCTCAATGATTGATTGGATGAAAAAAAGAAATTATCCTTTTAATTTTTCAACTCAAGCTTCGATAAATCTTTCTGATGATGAAGGACTTATACAATCAATGGCTCAGACAGGATTTGATTCGGTATTTGTGGGTATCGAGACTCCTAACGAAGAAAGTTTATCCGAATGTAATAAATGGCAAAATAAAAATCGTGACCTGATAGCTTGTATTAAAAAAATTCAGAAATTTGGTTTGGAAGTAAGCGGAGGATTTATTATGGGCTTTGATAATGACCCTCCTTCGATTTTTGAAAGATTAATTGAATTTATCCAAAAAAGCGGGATTGTGAGCGCTATGGTCGGCCTACTAAATGCTCCTCGTGGTACCAAACTTTACCAGCGACTTGCCAAAGAAAATAGATTGTTAAAGGAAAGTACAGGAAATAATACTGACCTTTCTATTAATTTTATTCCAAAAATGGATTACAAAACACTTATCGATGGATACAAAAGGGTTTTGAGTACGATCTATTCTCCCAAGTATTACTATGAACGTATTCTGACGCTCATGAGAAATTTCAAACCATCACAAAAAAAGAAATACCGGTTACGCCTTTGTTATCTTAACGCATTTTTTAAATCTATCTGGCATTTAGGAATAATAGGAAACGAAAGATTTTATTATTGGAAACTTTTTTTCTGGTCTTTAATTAGACGTCCACAACTTTTTCCCATGGTCATAATCTACGCTATCCGCGGCTACCATTTTCGTGAAATATTTAAAAATTATTAAAAGAAAAATGAAGTGCTGGACAGAGAATTAAACCTGATAGCCAGGGCAAGAATAATGACAGTTAAAGAAAAACTTTCTATAGCGATGGTTACGACCAGATTTTCCAGTGCTGATATTTTACCTATGGATATAGTGGAAGTACTTAGATAAAAGACTTCTGTTTTTACCCGATACTGATTTTTATTGCAAAGAGGGTAGATACAAGGTCTGCCCTCTTTGCATATTTTGTTTTCCCGTATGTCATTCCCTCGCAGGAGGAATCCATCTTTCTTTATTTTTTATTCTGTCTGCTGTCTTCAAATTCCAATAGACAGGCGAGACGCCTGTCCTACGGGAAGAGGGATTGCGGGCCCCGTTAGATTTGAGTTTTTATTGGAATTGTAATAAAATTAAAGGGAAATATTAATAGTTATATTGCAGGATGATCGAATCATATGAAGAAATATCCCAAATCAGGGTCATGAATAAAGAGGGTATTATAGTTACCTCCAGTCATGAAGATACTGGAATAGATAAAAGTGCTTACGAAATCTTCCTGAAAGGAAAAGAAGGAGTCTTTATTGGAGACTTACACTTGTCTTCATTGACCCATGAATATGTTTTAAGTATATCTGCTTAAATCCACGTTAAGAGAAATTGATATCATTTGTCGTATGGGAGGGGATGAATTAATTAATATTGCTGATCAAAGGATGTACAAAGAAAAAAACTTAAATAAATAATTTTATAAAGAAAGAATTAGAGTATAATCATAGGGTTAGGCCTTATGTCTGCCCATAATAAAAATCAAAAAGAAAAGATGGAAAAATGAGAAGAAAAAGAAAGCAAAATACTTATTTAAATAAAATAACAAGTAATCTCAGGCGGATAAAGTCAAAAATTAATAAGTCGAAGAATATAGTTAATAAAATGGATTTAAAGGAAGGAAATATTAATAGTGGAATATCCAATTTAAAAAATATGGAACCAAAGCTTTGGCGAAGCCAACAGGAATTTGTCGGTCTATTCAAAAATTCACCGGAATCCCTGGTTTACACGGATTTAAATGGTATTACATTGGAGACAAATAAGCGGTTCGAAGCACTCACCGGATTCAGTCTTAGCGAAGCCAGGGGAAAATATTTGAAGGATTTACTAGATGTGAACATACTTGAGAAGAAAAATAACCATCATTATTTTTACGGTTCGGAAATGGAAATTAGAAAAAAAGATGGAAAAAAAATTAATATATCTGTATCTTGTACATCAAATTTGATTAACACTGAAGAATTGGGAAAAATATTATTGTTTAAAGATATCACTGCTCTAAAGAAAAATGAAGAAATAAATAATGTCTTGTATAACATTTCACGAGCGGCGAATTCTAACATTTCTTTAGAAGAACTTTATCCCATTATTCGCAAAGAACTTCATACGATTATCGATACCGGTAATTTTTATATTGCTTTATTTGATGAAGAAAAAAATTCGCTTCAGTTCTGTTATCAAGTTGATGAAACCGGAGAAAAAAATGAGGAACTTTTAGTTTTTAAAGACAATCAATCTGATAACATTTTTCACTATATCTTTAAAACAGGTAAGTCCCTTTTATTAAATTATAATAAATATAAAAAAATGATACGGGAGGGACACTTTAGCTCCTATGATGTGATTACCAACAAGCAAATTTGGCTGGGTGTTCCTTTGAAGATAGCAGATAAAACGATTGGGTCTATGGTTGTACAAAGCTATACCAATCCGAAATTATACTCGGAAAAAGATACAAAATTGATGGAATTTGTTTCTCAGCAAGTTGCAACCGCCATTGATAGAAAACGTGCAGAGGATAGATTAAAAACTCTCAGTCTTTATGATCATTTAACCGGCCTACCCAATCGGGCATTGTTTTATGACCGGATAAAACAGGAAATAGCTTATGCAAAAAGGGAACATAAAAAATTTGCTTTAATGTTTTTTGATTTGGATAATTTTAAAGAAGTCAATGATA
>CAZMLS010000017.1:10526-17187 GCA_964567215.1 uncultured Atribacterota bacterium
ATTTCCTTATATCCGGATAATGGACAAACGGGCGAAGAATTAATAAAAAATGCTGATAAGGCTATGTATCGGGCAAAAAAAGATTCTACAAATCACTATTGCTGGGCAATTTGAAAAACAATGACGATGTGTGGTTTTTAAATCAATTAATGCCAATAAATTAACTTTTCGGGTGAAGGTAATACCGCGTATAAAAAAGGTAGGGATAAATTACGGTCAGAAAAAAAACAACTTAAAAGATCTAGATTGCCCCTGGCCGATAGCTGAAATAGCACATCAAAAAAATGAAAACATAGATAGCATTGGTTATCCATGTATATTAAAAGATGGAAATATCCTTATCAAAGTGCAAATTATTAGGGTTGTGGATGTAGTAAAATCTATGAGTTCCCATTGTCCTTTTAGACCGACTTTGGGAATTGAAAAGGCATTAGAAGAAATATCTAAAAATAAAGGAATACTTTATGACCCGAAAATAGTTGAAATCTGTATAAGTCTCTTTCAGGGAAAAGGATTTAATTTTAAATAGATGATATATGGTCAAGTGGATATTGTCAGGGATTTGTATATATTACTCCTATGCACCAGGTACGGGCACTCCAAAATTCGGAGGTTTGGATAGCAGGGAATTATTGGATTTACTTTACGGTCTTTTTGATCTGCCGATTATCGGATTTGATGTAGTGGAAGTTGCTCCTTCCCTGGATGATTCAAAAATTGCCCTTTTTGCCGCCCGAAAAATTATCATCGAGTGCTGGGGACATCACTATAGAAAAATTACCGGGAAGCGATGATTTCAGATTGCAAAGTAAAAGATAAAACATAGTGTAAATATAAACTTTTAGTAGAAGATTTAAAGATGGATCAAAGGATAAATAAATACTAAAGGAAAGGAGTATTATGATTTCACGTGAAAGAATTTTAAAAGCACTCAATCATCAAGAAACTGATCGGATTCCCAGGGATTTGGGAGGAACTGAATCAACAGGTATGACAGCTAATTCTCTATTTAAACTCTGCTCTCATTTGCATATTCCAGCCACTTTAAAAATCTTTGAACCATACCAGTATGTAGCATATATTATGGATGAATTAAAAGAAAAATTTAAAGTTGATACTGTCAATCTAACTCTGGAACCGGAAAATTGGGTGAAGCGGGTTAACCCGTTTAATTTTGAAGTGTTATTACCAAAGAAATGGCATGAAGAAACTTGTAAAGATGAATCCAGTGTTGTGAAGAGTATAGATGGAAAGGTGATAGCTCGAAGACCTAAGGGTGGCTATTATTTTGATCCGGTCAATCCGCCTCTGGAGACGATTACGGAACCGGGGTTACTGGCTAAACATAAGGAGACGATATTTTCTTTCGATTTACCTTCTTTTGCCGATGAACCAATCGAGCATTTTCAGAGCAGAGCAGAGGTTTTATACGACAGGGGTGAATGTACGGTATTTAATCTTTGCTGTCACATATTGGCTGCCGGGCAGTTATTACGGGGATATGAAAATTTTATGGTAGACTTACTTATTAATAAAAAAATGGTAAGGAATCTGTTGGATTATTTAATCGAAGGTTATTGTCGTCGGATAGACTGGTTAGTCCCTTTCTTAAAAGATAAAGTGGATGTCATTCTTCTTAATGATGACCTGGGAACTCAGAACGGGCCCATGCTTTCACCGTCTACTTATCGTGAAATGATAAAACCTTATCAAGAAAGATTATTCAAATACGTGAAAAAATCTTTCAATAAACCTATTCTTTTCCATTCTTGTGGTGCTGTTCGGGAATTTATTCCGGATTTGATCGAAGTTGGTGTGGATGCTCTTAATCCGGTTCAGCTGAGCGCTGCCGGGATGGAATTGGAAGGACTAAAACGAGATTTTGGAAATGATATTACCTTTTGGGGTGGGGGAATCGATACCCAGGAAGTTTTAAATCGAAAAACCCCTGCTGAAGTAAAGGATGCGGTGAAAAAGAATGTAGATATTCTGGCTCCGGGTGGTGGATTTGTCTTTTGCCAGGTGCATAATGTTCAGCCCGATGTTCCACCGGAGAATGTTTTGGCAATGTATGAAGCATTGGATGAAGTCAGTGGTTATTAAAAATTTAAAAAGTTCCCTGATTAAAATTATCTTTCTACTTATTATATTCCCTAAATGATTATATTTCAGACATAGTTATTTGTTTTTAGAGAAAAAATATTTTTAGTCCACCCGAATTGAGTGACTTCCTAAAATTATAATAAATTTCATAGTGAGACATATAGAATAATATCTTCTTCAAGTTGTAATTTAATTTGTATTTAATAGAATTTTTGATATAATATTTTGGCATCATTTTATTAATTTGATTAAATGAATAAAATACGATTATCCGGGAATAAAAGCCCTGGATAACGAACGGATTCTTTTAGAAAGAAAGGTTAAATGTTAATGAAAAATATATGTAAGTGGTACAATGAGACTTCCGGAATGAAGAGAGCTTGTGATAAAGGTTTATTAAAGGAAAGTTGGATTACGAAGTATTGTTTAAATGGCGGTAATAGTTGTATTAGAAAAAAAAAGTTTGAAGAAGAAGGTTATATATCTCCCGACTATATACTGCCGGATGGTACGGTAGATGAAAAACTAAAAGACATCATTGAAAAAAGAGGTCATTTTTAATAATAGAGGGATTCCGTTGGATTTTGGAAAATATTTTTTATTTTTAGAAAATACCTTGACAAAGGTTAAAGATAAGTTATAATTTAGCTATAAATGAATCATTATTCAATATTAAGGATCATAGCAATGCAAGTTTTAAAAGATAATGTAAAAGAAAAAATTTATCAAGCAGCTACTGAAGAGTTCCATAAAAAAGGTTTTTTAAAAACCAAAATGCAGGATATCGCTAAGAAAGCAGGGATTTCGGTCGGTTTGACTTATAGTTATTATAACAACAAGGAAGATCTATTCGCCGCTATCGTGGAACCTATTTATAAAGAAATTATCCAATCAGTTGAAAATGAAGAAAAAAGAAATTTAGAAATAGGTGACCCGGCTAATCTTTTTGAAAAAGAATCAGCATTTATCTTGCAATTATTAAGGCAGAAGCGGGAGATTTTTTTAATTTTAATTGATCGCAGTAAAGGGACAAGATTTGAAAAAGCGGCAGAGCAGATTATTGTTGTTACTAAAGAACATATCAAGAGACAATTAAGTCCTAAAGTCAATGGTCAGATTTTTAAAATTGATGAAGTATTCTATCATATTTTAGCTAATAATTTTATCGAAGGATTGTTGGAGATTGCAAGACATTATAAGGGAAATAAATGGGCGGAAAATATGTTAAAAATGTTAACGCATCAATTTTTTTATGGAGTGAGTGGATTCCACCGTTAATTTTTTTTCTTTAAAAATGAATAATAATTCAATATTTAAAATAGAAAGGTGAATAAAATGAAAAAAATACAGAGCATAAAAGCATTTCGTCGGGGAAGAGAATTCATAAAAAATGCCTTAAAATATTTTATCGACCATCCCAACGGGATAAAAAAAGAAGAATATTTTAAAAAAATGCGAGCTAAGCATGATTAATGCTGGTATCGCAATCATGAACTGTAAATTTAGAATTAGAAAAACATCAAATTTAATAAACAGGAGGAGAAAAAAAATGAAGATGACGGAAATGAAAAAATTACAATTAGGGAATGCGCCAATAAGGAGGTAATTTAAATGCAAAAAAAGAAATTGCAAATCAAGGATTCTCAGGTAAAAAAGAATCTAAAATGGTATACCTTACGCTTGTTGCGATTAGATAGTAGAACCAGACAAGAGCTTATAGATATTAATTTGAATAAAATGGCAAACGAAGGTTTGATAAAATATTTAGAGAAATACGAGATAACTGAAAAAGGCTTAGATGTTTTACAAAAAAAGGAAAAAGATATCGAACGATATTATACAAGGCGTTTTTCCAAAGAGGCGTGTGCCGTATACTCTCTGTGGGGAAATGTCGGGCTGTCAGCCCTGGAATTTATTATCGGTTTTTTTTCAGGAAGCATCGGTCTTATCGCGGATGCAATTCATACTGCTGTTGATATAATTGCCTCAGCAATCACCTGGATTGGGATAAAGATCAATAAAGAAGCCCAAGCTGCTCTTATTGGAGGGATAATCCTCTGCGGTATCGGTGTCTTTATTGCCTTTGAATCAATAAGTAATATTTCCCAGCCTGTTGAGATTCATTTTCAAACCATTGCTTTAGTAACAATAGTAATTAATATTGCGGTCAATGCTTTTTTCTCATTCTATAAGTTTTATGTTGGTGGGCGGACAAGAAGTATATCATTGGTAGCTGATGCCTATCACACCAAAATAGATATCTGGTCATCGGTCGCTGTTTTTATAGGTCTAATTGGAGCAACCATGGGATTCTTCATACTAGATGCCATTGCCGGAGCAGTCGTTTCTTTTTTTATAATCGTAGGTGGTTATGAGCTTATTAAGGAATCAAACAAGGTGATGCACGGAGAAAATCCTAAACTGGAAAAGTTTTCGAAGTTTCTTGAAAGCCACCTTAAAGTTTTACCGGAACGGGGGACATTTGTAAGTCTCTGGTTCTTTAATTTACAAAAGATGACCAAACCGGAAAATCTTGAGCGGGTTAAGAAAGGTTTTGGGAGGAGATTTCCCATAGGGCTGAAGGATGAGGATTATGAAAGTATTTATTCTCATCTGAAAAGAGACGGTCTGATAGAATCATCTCAAGATAGCTTTAAAATAACTGAGAAAGGAAAAGAAGAATTAAAAATTCTTGCAGAGATGCCAATTGTCACCAATATTGGGGTTCAGCGTAGATTTATTAGCCCGAGAAAATTTAATTGGTTTGCTGAGGGGTTGTAAACTGATGGTTAGTGATGAGGAAAAAGGAAGAGAAATATTAGTGGTTACGAAAAGAAGATTAATCGATAATTAATAAAATAAAAAGAAAGGAAACTCAATGAAAAAATTATTATTAATTTTGTAAGATTAAAACAGATTGGTGAATTCAGGATGAAAGAGAATCTAACCCTGGATGCCTATCCATGCCGAACAATATTTTACTACAGAAGACCCGGCATTTATCTGGCGGGTTAAATTTGTGACCAATGATAGATATAGAGAAGTGGATGGCAAGTATTTTAAGGACAAGTGGACTGCTTATTACAGAAATTACCGGGAATTTGAGGGGATGATGATTCCCACAGAAGGTGAAGTGGAATGGAATTTATCTGATAAGGATTTTCAATACGTTAAACTCAAAATAACCGATATTCAATATAATATTTCTTCTAAATATTAAAAGCATTTAAAAATTTCATCAATAATTTAGGCAAATTCTTATTTGAATATAATCACTTAAGAAAACACGGTGACTTGCGTATATAATCCTCTATTAAAAGATAGAAAAAGTTACCGAATTATCGATCTGGTACAAGTGAATATGATCAAAGCAGAAGGAAATGCAAATAAGTTGCTTTAAATATGTTTTTATTCGTAGAAAAGAAGGATTTTTCAGGTTTATATCGTAATTTAATTAAAATAGCAAGTATAAAAAAATAATTCTCTAAAAAATATACTCAAATATATTATTAAAAAATATCTTTTTCCGATTATATAAAAAGAACGAATAAAGCTCACAGGTTAAAAGATAAAACTACTACATAAAAGGTATATATCAAATAAAAGAGTGAATAAGGAGGCAGGATATGGTGGATATAAAAATAACAAAAGGATATATTCCCGGTTCAATTGGTCGTGTTGCTGAACTTCATGGTATCTACTACCATAAAAATTGGGATTTCAAATTCTTTTTTGAAGCAAAAGTAGCGACCGAGATTTCAGAGTTTCTTGGAAGATATAATGAAAAGCAGGATGGTTTTTGGACTGCTTCAATGGGAGGTCGGGTAGAAGGCTCCATTACGATTGATGGCGTCCATGTTGAGAAAGAAGGTGCGCATCTTCGTTGGTTTATTGTTTCTGATATCCTGCGTGGAAAAGGAGCAGGAAATAGGTTGATGAATGAAGCAATAGATTTTTGTAGAAGTAAAAAATATCAACGCATATACCTTTGGACTTTTAAAGGCCTTGATGCTGCAAGACATCTCTATGAAAAAAATGGTTTTAAATTGGTCGAAGAATTCACAGGTGATCAATGGGGCACAAAGGTAGAGGAACAGCGATTTGAATTACTGCTTGAATAACAATACAGTTTTTAATTGTATGAAATTTATTTCTAGTTATAATAAGGTTTTTGTTATATTGAAAAAAGCTATAATTTATCAAAGATAATTTGAAATATTTATCGGGATAATCTGTCCCATCTTTTTTCTGAAATATCTCTTTTGCAAATTTCGATTAATTCATCAATGACTTTATTTTGCAATAATTCTTTCATCACAAGATTTTTAGAGATTTTTATTTGATGCCTGAATCCATTAGCAGGATAATGATTTTTAAAAGCGACGATATTTATAGTATTATAATATAAATTCTTCAGGTTCTGCGTTTTTATAACTATCCTGGCAGGTTTCATATGCATGGTCAATGGCATCCCATATTCTGCTTAACTGTTTTTCATCCCAATTGTACATGCGTTTATTGGAACATTGAGACAGACTTCGAAAACTGTCCAGAACCC
>CAZMLS010000017.1:17287-18640 GCA_964567215.1 uncultured Atribacterota bacterium
TTGTACATGCGTTTATTGGAACATTGAGACAGACTTCGAAAACTGTCCAGAACCCTTCTGATCCTTCTTTCAGCTACCCGTATAAAGCGTTGTTCTTTTGTTTCACCTTTCATAAGTTACCTCCTTATTCTTACATTATTTATTATATAATATACACTAAAAAGAGTTATTTGTCAAACATTATTTATAATATAATGACTGATAATATATGAAATTATTATTTCGCGGAAATCTGAATACAATCAAATTCATGATTTTTAATATGAATAGTCCAAAATTATAATTAAAAAAAAGATAATTATTGTGATTAGATGATGTCCATGTTATAATAATAAAAATTAAATATAGTCAACAACTTTGGTTTTGAAAGAATTAAAAAGGAAAACGGTGAAAATCCGTTGCTATTGTCGTATCTGTAACCGGTATAACCTTGTATCATTCACTGCCTGATAAAGCGGGAAGGATGATATGCTCTAAAGGGCCGGAAGCCAGTAGACTTGCCTTGGTTGTTTGCTTGACTATCCTCCGACATAGGGGTAGAGCAATCGTTATTTTATTAGCGTTTATAGGTTAATTTTAAGGCTGCTTCCTATTCAGATAGAGGAAGCAGCCTTTTTTTATTTTCATCCAATATCTGATGGTCGGGCATTGTAATTTTACAATCAATCACAACCACTATATTTAATATAAATATTAAAATTTAAAGGAGGGCAATGCACATAAAAAAAGAAATTTAATCATGCTTGATATTTTTTGCTTCAAGTTTTAAATAAAAATAATTTACATTTTACAGAAAGGATTTTTTTATGAGATTTAAAGAAAATATTTTATTTATGATATGTATTATTGCACTGTTACAAATCTTTGCAGTTATTCCCGGTATAGCGGCTGAAAATACAGAACAGTTATTCAATTTGGATGAAATTGTGGTCATAGCTTCTAAATTTCCTGAAAAATTATTGGATTCGGTTGCCAGCGTAGAAGTTATAACCGAAGAAGAAATTGAAATGGCTCAGGCGAATAACCTGGCAGATATTTTAAGTTCAGTCAGTGGATTGGAAATCAGTGATTACGGAAATGTCGGAGGAATTAAAGCTATAAGTATTCGCGGTTCATCTCCCGAGCAGGTTTTGGTAATGGTTGACGGACGACCGGCAAATGACCCTCAAACCGGAAAAATTGATTTAGGCCTGATTCCCGCCAGTATCATAGAAAAAGTAGAGATTTATCGTGGGCCGGCTTCTGCTATTTACGGAGCCAATGCACTGGGCGGCGTGGTAAACATTATTACTAAAAAGGGAAAGGGTGATTCTGAATGTGCAATCAATGTAAATACAGGATCATTTGGTACTC
>CAZMLS010000017.1:18740-22765 GCA_964567215.1 uncultured Atribacterota bacterium
GGAAAGGGTGATTCTGAATGTGCAATCAATGTAAATACAGGATCATTTGGTACTCAAGAGTATGAAGCTTCCTATCAAGGAACTAGTGATGATTTAAGTTACTTTGTTTCAGGAAATTATTTTAAAACTGATGGAGACCGGGAAAATAGTCAATTGGAGAAAATTGGTTTTTTAGGGAAATTTATTCATCAATTAGACCAGCAGACTGACCTGGGTTTAACACTTCGATATCATGATTATAATCGAGGCTTGCCCGGTTCAATTGATTACCCAAGTCCGGAAGCTATCCAGAAAGATCGGAATATTAATCTGGACTTAACCTGGCAGAAAAAAGAAGAAGATAAAGATATTAATGTCAATGGTTTTTATTCTTTCCAAAGGGTATTTTTTGATAATCCGGGGATGTGGGGACATACCGGTCCAAGTATTCATAAGGGTAATTCCATGGGACTTTCTTTTGATATCACAGATTATAATTTTACTTTCGGTGATGATGATTCTGAAAGTCAGCACATTTTGACTTATGGTGGAGAAGTGAAGAATGATATGGTTGACAGTACAGACCTTGGTGAACGTGATAGCGTGAGTGGCGCTTTATTCATTCAAGATGTTTGGCAGCCTGCTGACATGGAAGACTTGAAAATAACTGCAGGAATCCGTTATGATTACAATCAAATTTACGGAAGTCAACTGAACCCCCGTGTTGGTCTTTCTTATCGCCTCCAGGATGAGTTGAATTTTCATGCATCTATAGGAAAAGCATACAGGGCTCCTAATTTTAGTGATTTATATTGGCCTGCAGATGCCTATGTTGCCGGTAATCCTGATTTGATTCCGGAGGTTGCATGGGCTTATGAAGCAGGATTGCGATATATGAGCGAAGAGGGTGATTTTACGGGAGAATTAAATATTTACCGTAAAAATGTTGAAAATTTAATCAATTGGGCTGCAGGGGATAACGGGATTTGGATTCCGTCGAATATAGGCACAGCAAGAATTGATGGTATAGAGGTCTTATTAGAGAAGGATTTAGGCGACCATTTGAGAGCAAATTTTGGATACACCTATCTAAACGCTGTGGATTTAGATACAGATAACCAACTCAAACCTCATAATAAATATAATTTTGGAGTCGGTTATTATGACAAAACCGGTGATAAAAAGGACGAATATTATGTTAAATTAGATGGTTATGCTGTTACTGAAAGACCAAATGATTTACCAAACTATTGTCTGATTGATCTGAATATAGGAAAAGAATTGACATTAGGTAAAAAGGACGGTCAAAAAGTCCAACTTGATTTTTCTGTGAAAAACATTTTAGACCAACAACCTGAAATGACAAGTGGTTTTCCGATCAATGGAAGAACCTATACAGCAGGTATAAGTATTGAATTTTAAATCAATAAAATCAGAACAAGTCCTTTTTAAAAGGACTTGTTCTGAAAAAATAAAAAGTACAATGATTTCGCTTAAAAAAACATGAAAAGATTTCTAAAAACCAAACTTTTTTGGATCACTTTAATATTATCTGTATTTATTCACTTTCTCCTGATCAGTTATTTTAATGATTTAATGGAATATTCACCTGATAAAATAATTACGGAGAAGTGTCATGCTGTATCTATATCTTTAAAATTAAAAGCAAATCTTTCTCCTTCGGTTAAAAGCTTAGAAAATTCAAATCAACCAACAGTTTCCGATTCTCCAAAAATTAAGAATGAAAATATGAAACAACGAATTTTGCAAATGGAAGAAAAAATCGTCAAGGAAGAATTAAAAAATGAGAAAATTATTCAGGATAGTAGAGAGACTAGGGAAACAACTCCTACACCGGAGATAAAAAGGGTGGATATACGGAAAAAGGTTAATGATGGTTTTGAACAAAAAAGTAAACCGGAAAAAGATGTCAAAGAAGAGGTTGTTCAAGAGCCCGTAGAGATCAAAGAAAAAAATCATCAGAAAGAAAAGACTCAAGAGGAAAAACCGATACCTATTAAAAAAGCACAGAAAGAACTTGTAAAGGAAGATGATGAAATCCTTAAAGAACAGATTGAAACGGATGAACCGATTGAAAATAAAGAGATAAAACAGGAAACAGAAAAGATGTTAGTTGAAGAGAAAAGGGAACCGGAAAAAGAAATTAAACAGGAAAAAAAACAGAATCTTCCGGAAGAAATGAATCATAATGTGGAGTTAAAAGAAATTCCCGTAGGGGAAGATTTTGATAAAACCTTTCAGGGAAATGAGGAGAGCAAAGAAACCTTTACGGAAGAATCGGAGATTGAAGAGATACTGGATTTTACCGGGAAAAGTTATTCGCTTGATGTAAATCCACCCGAATTGCTTGAATTTGAACGTCCGGTTTATCCGGAAAATTTAAGAGAAAGGGAAATTGAAGGGAAGGTCATTCTTAAATTACTTATTGACCGGGAAGGCAAGGTAGAGGATATTCAAGTTTTTGAGTCATCAGGATATAAAGCATTTGATAATATTGCTGTCGAAGCAGTCCGGCAATGGTGGTTTAAACCGGCGAGAAAAGAAAACCGGCAAAAGAAATGTCGGGTGTTAATTCCTATTAATTTCCAAATAAAATAAAAAACGAGAGGTAATTTTAATGGTTAGCATTTTACAGCAAGGGGGAGCCGTTATATATCCGCTGCTATTTATTTCCATTATTGCGTTAGCGATTATTTTGGAACGTTTCTTTGTATACTGTCGGGTTCCAAAGAAAATACCGGATAATTTCATGTTAACCATCAAGGAAAATATCCGTTTAAATAAAAAAAATGAAGCACTAAATGTTTGTGATAATATTAAAAATCCGATTGGTAAAATATTAAAAACAGGTATTTATCATTTAGATGACGGCATTGAAGAGATGGTCCAACAGATGGATGAAGTGAAATTAAGTGAATTTCCTAAATATGAAAAACATTTAGGATTTTTGAATTTTATTGGAAAAATCAGCCCGACTCTCGGATTATTGGGAACGGTTACCGGTATGATAAAGACCTTTCATTATTTATCATTGAATGTAGAGGCACAACAGTTGGCAGAAGGAATTTCCGAAGCATTGATTACTACTGCCTTTGGTTTAATCATTTCTATTCCATGTTTGGGAGCTTACTATTATTTTATAAGTAAATTCGAACAGATGGTAACTCATACAGAAAAACGGGAAATAGAATTGACAAATCAGGTCAGAAAAATGGGAGTTTTTAATGAGAAAGTATCGAATTAAAAAAGCAGATTTAGACATGAATTTAGCTCCGTTGATTGATATTGTCTTTTTATTGCTGATATTTTTCATGGTTGCCTCAACTCTGAATATAAATGAAGTAAAAGCTACCATACAGCTGCCTGAAACAGAAACAGTAAATGAGATGAGTGGTGATGCAATCGTATTATATATTAACAGGGAAGGTCAGATTTTTATAGAAGAAGAATCTGTTCAATGGATGGAATTACCGGGTATTTTACAAGATTGGATGAATCAGGATAATACGAATCAGGTAACGGTTTACGCTGATAAGGAAGTCGATTTTCAGTATATCATTAAAATGCTTGATTTGGGCAATCAGTTAAATATTGATCAAATGCAGTTTTCTCTGTCCCGTCATTAATCATCTAACCTCTTTAAATTATATATTGTTGCTGTCTTTTATTTATCTTTTATCTTATAGATGCTGGTTGTTTTTACCCAAAACTGTTACAATATTTTGTGATATCAGGTTTAAAAAACGATAGATTCAGCAAATAGTAATCGGGAGGGAAATATGAAAGCCTATGAAGAAAAGATAAAAAAATACATAGAACAAGAAAATATTCCTGCAGAACACCTTTCCTTTAAAAGTTCCTGCCATTCGGTAGAAGAAGCAGCAAGAACGGTGAATGCTTCACCGGAAGATTTTGTTAAAAATATTTGCCTAATGGATGCAGAACAAAACCTGATTGTTGCCATTGTAAAAGGAGAGGATAGGGTTAGTACTAAAAAAGTTGGTAGGGCATTAGGGATTGAAAGA
>CAZMLS010000018.1:0-2568 GCA_964567215.1 uncultured Atribacterota bacterium
AAGGAGTGGAATTACAAAAAGAAGCGTTTATTTCTAATTCCAGAGAGAGATGCTATTTCTGTAAAAAAGACATTTTTTTACAACTGAAAGAAATAGCAAAGAAAAATTCTATGAAATTTATAGCAGATGGCTCAAATTGTGATGATTTAAATGAATATCGTCCCGGATTAAAAGCTTTACAAGAACTGGAAATAAGAAGCCCTCTTCAAGAAGCCGGGTTTTTCAAAAATGATATTCGCATTTTGTCCAAAAAAATAGGACTGCCTACATGGAATAAACCCTCCAATTCCTGTCTGGTTACCAGAATACCCTATAATGAGAAAATCACTATCAGGAAATTAAAAATGATAGAAAAAGCAGAAGAATTTATCCGCGATTTAGGGGTAAAGCAAATAAGAGTGAGGTATCACCAAAAAATGGCTCGAATTGAAGTAAAAGAAAAAGACATTGGTTTAATATCTAAAGTAAAGATAAGAGAAAAAATAATAAATTATTTAAAAAAATTAGGATTTACTTATATTACTCTGGATCTACAGGGATATAGGACCGGAAGTATGGACATATAGTAAAAATAGAGGAAGATAAATGAATAAAGAAGAGATTGCAAAATTGTTAGAACAATATAAATCAGGCCAAATAAAAAAAAATGATATTTTAGAAAAATTAAAACATTTCCCTTATGATGATATAGGTTTTGCAAAAATTGATAACCAGAGACAGTTAAGAAAAGGGTTTCCGGAAGTCATATTTTGTCAGGGGAAAAGTACTGAACAGATAGAGAAGATTTGCAAGAGAATTAAAGAAACCGGAGGGAGAATAATTGCCACCCGGGCAAACGATGAAATCTATCAAAAGATAAAAAAAATAAAACCGGAAGTGTCTTATTTTAAAGAAGCGAAAATTATCGCAGAAGACATGAAAGAAAAAAAGAGTGATGCCAAATATGTTTTGATAGTTAGCGGAGGAACGGCAGATATTCCGGTAGCAGAAGAGGCCGGTGTTATTGCAGAATTAATGGGAAACCGGGTGGAACGACTCTATGACGTAGGGGTTGCCGGTATCCATCGACTTTTAGACCATATTAAAATATTGACTCACGCTAATGTTTTAATTGTAGTAGCCGGAATGGAAGGTGCACTGCCCGGCGTGGTGGGAGGATTGGTAGACAAACCGATCATTGCTCTTCCTACCAGTGTGGGTTATGGTGCCAACTTTAAAGGACTGTCTGCCCTGCTTACCATGTTGAACAGTTGTGCTCCCGGAATAGCAGTGGTCAATGTGGACAATGGATTTGGAGCAGGATATATGGCTAGTTTAATTAATAAAATAAACGAGGTGTAGGAATGAGAATTGCATATTTAAATTGTTTTTCAGGAATAAGCGGAGATATGATTATTGGCGCCCTTATTGATGCCGGTCTAAAGAAAGAAAGATTAGAGAAAGAGTTGAACAAACTTAATCTTTCCGGTTATCGATTAGAAGTAAAAAAGGTGGTCAAAAAAGGGATTTCCGCAACTAATGTAAAAGTAAAAATAGAGGAAGAAGGTATCGCAAGGAAATTAAAGGATATCGTAGATATCATTGATAAAAGCACCCTTAATTTAAGAGATAAAAAGCAAATAAAAAAGATATTTTATAAAATAGGAAAAGCAGAAGCTCAAATTCATCAAAAAGATATCGAAATGGTTCATTTCCATGAAGTTGGAGGAATGGATAGCATTATTGACATCACTTCGGCAGTGGTGGGCTTAAGGCTTTTAGGCATAAAAGAAGTCTATGCTTCTGCATTGCCTCTGGGCCACGGTTTTGTGAAATGTGCCCATGGATCTATTCCGGTTCCCGCACCTGCTACTTTAGAGCTGTTAAAAGGTGTTCCTGTTTATGATGGGGGAGTAAATAGCGAAATGGTTACACCTACCGGAGCGGGAATTGTTACCAGTTATGTTAAAAAATTTGAGAAAAGACCTCTGATGGAAGTGAAGAAGGTAGGCTATGGAGCAGGTGAAAAGGATTTTGCCATACCCAATTTACTCAGAATCACGATAGGCGAAATAGCGGTTAAGAATGAAAGTATTCTTGGTGATTATATTCGTGATGAAGCGATATTAGTTGAGACAAATATAGATGATATGAATCCTGAAATCTATGATTTTATTATAGAAAAATTACTTTCACAGGGGGCTCTGGATGTCTATTTAACACCCATTCAAATGAAAAAGAATCGCCCGGCACATATATTAAGCTTAATTGCTTACGAAAATGACCTAAAAAAATTATTAGTTATTTTATTTGACGAATCGACTACTATGGGTGTAAGAATAAGGGAAGTAAAACGGTTAAAACTCATGCATAAAAGCATTATTGCCGATACAGAGTATGGAAAAGTAAGAACTAAAGTGGCAATTTATAAAGGGGAAGTTAAAAATATTGCACCTGAGTACGAAGACTGCCGGAAAATTGCCGGGAAACACAAAGTTCCTCTGAAATCAATATATGATGAAGCAAAAGAAGTTGCCAGGGAGAAACTAAAATAGAAGAAAATAAACAATATTTAATATATTGTAAATG